>JAQWOT010000148.1 GCA_029245725.1 SAR324 cluster bacterium
GGTGTTGCTACAGATGTCGCTGCTGGCACAGATCATATCTGCTACCTAGAGAGTGGTGCTGTTACTTGTGTAGGCAGTAACTCAGCTGGACAGAGTACTGTACCTACACTGAGCAAGACTCCAACTTCAGTTCACGCTGGCGCTGACTGGAGTTGCGCTGGATTTACTGATGGCACCTATACTTGCTGGGGAAGCAAGGCTGGTTGGTAAGAGTACAGACACGGCTTCCATAGTTCTCCTTGCTGCAGAACTGCTGTTATTCTGAAGCAATCTGACAACCTTTGAAGCCCTGAATCACTACTCGTGGTCCAGGGCTTTTTTGTTTATCCACAAACTCCCTCATCTGCCTTTCAGCCAGCTTCTCCCTATGGGAGTAGGAAAATTGCGTCTGGTCTAAACTCACCGATTTGCAAATAAATTTGGATTCAACGTAGTCTGAAAACTGTCACCTAGCTTGGAGAGTTGAGAACACACAAGCCGTCGATGAGAGTTTTGTAAAGATAGAAATTGAGAGAAGAATGAAAAGCTTATCAGAATACGATCATTCTGCCTAAGGGCCACCTGATCTCTGAGACAGATGGTAAATGATCCAATGCTTTGAAGACCGATCCAGAAAACGATTATCTACTGAGCATGCAGACCGTTCGACCAGCAGAAACATGCCCACTGACATCGCCAGCGGAATGACACCACTTGCTGAGGCTGGAAGGAAACGACAGCTCGACACGGCGAAATAGATCTCTAAAGGTAGGGTCCGTATCGTTTCATCAGCGATCATCAGGTTTGAATTGAGTTCTCCCAATAAAAGCGCAAAAGCGAAACTAAAGACCTAGCAACTAGGTTGGTCACTGCCAAGGCCAGAGTACCATTTTCCAGAAACGTAGACGTGGGATATGAGGGATCTTCGATTCAGTGTGCCATTGAGCGCGAATGGCTCTCCCAGTGGCAGCACCAAGCGGAGCCAGTAGGGGCATCCCAGGATCACTTGCAATGGTGCAACAATCCAAAAAAGGAAGCTACCCCACGATTTGCTGATGGATTCCTACAGAGAATTTAAAATTCGAACCTACAGCAGTTAATTTTTACTAGAAGAATGCCTGATGAGGAGAGCGCGAAGAAAGGAGAGAAGAAATCGTTGGCAAAGGACAAAAAAAAATGTGCTACAGTTAAATCAGCAGATATTCCGTCAGGATGTCTTGTTGTGTTGGGCCCCTGTATCCGTTGCCAAACCATCCGGATGCCGGGGCTTTTGCATTTGTATGTACGCAAAGTTGGATCGAGTTTTTACCAGTTTTTTATATTTATAGTTCTACCTCTTCTGAGTGTCAATTATTTTTCAGACAACCCTAAAAAGAATAATTATTGAAATTCAATAATATATAAAATATTTTTTCAATCAGAAAGTCTGATTTAATCAATTTTTGTCATAATTTTTAAACAAAAATCGGACATAAAAGCAGTATTAAAAGAAAATTACAATTTAATCACTCATTTTAAAGCTGAGTTCCTAAAATTTCTTGTCACGTTTATGCGATAATTTTGGAGAATGAAAAATAAACGAGAAGAAAAAACACATGAATCACATCAAGAGAATTCCAGATTATACCAATCTCCTGGAAGAGCTAAGCTCCACGGAAACCTGGTATCTTGATCTAACTACCATGAAATTCCTAGAGGTGAGTGAGAAGACCTACGATATTTATGGAGTCGGTAAGGAAGCTCCGCCCAGCTACGAGGACTTTTTATTCAATTGTGGATAGAACCTCATCACTTTCAACAACCTGTCACTGAAACTCTCAATCATAGGATCAGGCCCGCCTGTCAGTCAATTTCCCTGACACAATTCTGTGGGATGCAGTAAACTTAAATTTTGCAAACTTGGATATTTGGAGTCATGGAGACCAAAGATCGACGCCACCATCTCGCAAAGGCACACTTCGCCTCCTGCGGTCACGTTGGCTCGGTCGGTTTCAGGTGTTTTACGACAAGGAAACCCAAAGATCGACATGGCTACCTCTCAATGTTCTCACACTTTCTTGGGCAACAGTATTTTTCAGTCGGCAGATTGCTCAACTAAAATAGTGACTTTTTTTAGTTATTTTCCAAAAAGATTACTCTCTCAGCAGAGCAGTTCGTTCGACCAGCAAAAACAAGCCTACCGACATCGCCAGCAGAATAACTCCAACCGCAGAGGCCTGATGGAAACGATAACCAGACAAAGCCGAATAGATCTCCAAGGGTAGCGTTCGTACTGTTTCATCAGCGATCATCAGGATGGAATTGAGTTCTCCCAAGGAGAGCGCAAAGGCAAACCCAAAGGCCAGCAGCAAGGTCGGTCGCAGCCAGGGCCAGAGGACAATCCTCCAGAAACGCAGACGTGGGATGCAAAGTATCTTCGATTCAGTGTGCCACTGAGCGGGAATTGCCCTCCAAGTTGGTAGCACCAAGCGGAGCCAGTAAGGGCATCCCAGGATCGCATGCAAGGCAGCAGCAATCCAAAAAAGAGAGACACTCCCCGCAAGCCATGACTGGTTTAGATGAAACCAGGCCACCCCAAAGACCACCGTGGAAAAAGCCATCGGCAAGAGAATCAGCCCTTCCAATCCCGCTCTCAAGCGTAGCGGTACACGTTCCAACCAAATCAGCAGCCCAGCACCAAGGAGCGAAGCGAGCAGTGCGCTCGTCAACCCAATCCGAAATGAATTCCACAAGGCGGAAAAGAAACGATTGTTCTCCCTCTCAGCAAAGAGAACTTGATAAGCATCCCAGGTAAAAGCATCTGCTTGTCTTAGGGAATCAAACACGATGGCCAAAAGAGGACCAACCCCAAAAGTCAGTGCAGCTACCAACCAAGCCAAGCCCAGCCAGGCTTCGGGTCGTCTCAGTCGAAGTTGATCAGGAAGCCAGAGTCGGGGTAGTGACTGCTGTCGTATTGGACGCTGTTTGCGATGCTGCTTGAGCAGGAGCAACAAGGTGAAGATTGCCAGTCCAGACTGCAAGAGTGACAACACTGCAGCTCCTGAAAAATCCAAATCAATCCGTGCCAGTTGATAAATCAATACCTCGATCGTCGTGTGGCGGACACCTCCTCCCAACACTAGGATGATGGCAAAGCTGTTCAAGCAGAGTAAGAAGATCAGGGTGAAGGCTCCCAAAATCGAAGGAAGAATCAACGGCAGCGTCACAAGCAAGAAGTTGTATAAGGGGGAATGACCAAGCATTCGTGCTGCCAGCGAATACTTTGCAGAGATTCTCTCCCATTGATCCCCAATCAGCCGCATCGCCAGTGGGAAGTTGTAAAAGACATGGCCCAGCAGGATCCCATTGAGTGAATAGAGGAATTGAACTGGAGGTTCTTTGAGCCCGAAGAGGGACATCAGCGCTTGGTTGACCCAACCCTGATTCCCAAAAAACAGGACCATCGCCAGCACTACTAAGATGGAGGGCAACAGGAATGGCAGGTAAGCAAAACGTTGCAGGGCCGCTCGTCCCGGGAAGTCATAGCGAGTCAGCAGCCAAGCCCCGGGAAGGCCCAGCAGGATGGAAAGAACAGCACTCCAGAACGCCTGCTCCAAAGAGAATCCAAGAACTCGTAGGTTCCAGGGATCAGCTAAGAACTCCAACAGGTAGTCCAAGCGCAGAACCGAGACCCCGGGTTGGAGAGGGTCCTGACCACCCAGAAACAACAGCAGCGGCAAGTAAAATCCACCTACCAGCAACAGCATAGCCAGGATCTGCAAGAAGCCAGGAAGCAAACGCTCCAGGAGTTGGCTCATTTACTCACTGCGCCATTGTCCGCGACCAGCTTCGAAGCCACCGTTCATTGTTTTCCTCAATTTCTTCTGGGGAGAGAGTGAGCGTCTTGGCCGGACGCACCGCAGCTTGATAGGAATCTGGCAAGGCTTTTTCCGGCGCCACAGGGTACATCCAGTTGGTTAATGGAATCACATCCTGAAAGCCAGAGGTGAGCATGAAGTCAATGAATTCACGAGCTCGCTGTTGGTTCTTAGCGCCCTTGAGAATCCCTGCGAATTCAACCTGACGGAACATGCCCTCCAGAAAATCCAGTGCCTTGTAGCGCTCCGTCTGCTCATACTCTACGTGGTAGGCTGGACTAGTGACGTAGCTTAGTACAATCGGCACCTCCCCCTTGGTGAACATGCCATAAGCTGAAGACCACCCGTCCGTGATCGTTAGCAGATTCGGACGCAAACGATCCCAATATTCCAGATAGCCCTCTTCTCCATAAACCGCAACGGTCCAATGGAGCATTGACAAGCCAGGTGAGGAAGTTTTTGGGCTCTGAATCACGACCTTGCCTGCAAAACGTGGATCACTCAGATCAGCAAGACTCGTTGGTGGTGAGCTCAACCGTTCAGAGTCGTAGATAAAGGCAATGTACCCATAGTCAAAGGGAGTGACACGGTATTCAGAATCAAGCCGCAGCTCTTCAGGAACACGATCCAGGTTGGGGGAGCGATACGGCTCCCAGAGATCATGCTTGAAAGACTTGGCCAGTTCACTGTCATTGACACCCAACAGCACATCCGCTTTGGGATTGGCTTTTTCCAGGATTGTCCGGCTCAGTAAAGAACCAGAGTCCCCAGGGGCGATCACTTGGACCTTGCAAGAACACTGTTCCTCAAAAGCCTTGAAGACCACAGGTCCTGGACCCCATTCAGTATTGAAGGAGTCATAGGTGTAGACCACTAGGTCTTGAGCAAATGCAGGCAGTGCAAGGGTCGTTAACAGTAGAATGCCGGCAAGCCAGCGAGATAGTTTTTGTTTGAGCACGAGCGTGTTCCTCAACAAGGAGTTGACAAAAAGTGAGTCTGGGTTGATGAAAATCAACCATCCTGAGTCACTGGATCACGCTTCGACGGGGAGAGATGCAAATAATCGGAGATGCAGTACGCAGGCACTTGAGAAAGTGCAGCTGGAGGCATCGTTTTCCTGCGCCGGCATTATCCGGATCAGGTTCCAAGGGTTTTCTCTCAGGCAGCCAAGCCACCACCCCTAACGAAGCCCTAACAGAGTAATTTTGGACTTTTTGCTTGTCAATCTCCATGTTGAGTCCGACTACAAATTTTCCATTGCGCCTCCTCCAAGCTTCGTCTGCCTCGACTCTTTGCAGCATCTTCAGTATCACCCACCTCCCAAGAGTCTGTGAGCCCATTCACTCAAGTGTTTCATCGAGAAGAACCATGACACTACAACAAAGGATCTGGGAGATCGTAGAGATGCACGAAACCCAGGAAGCCTACTGGTTTGATAAGTTCATCATCTCCCTGATTAGTCTGAACCTGATTGCCTTCGTTTTGGAAACTGATCCTGATCTAGCTGCCGAATTCGGTCATTGGTTCCGTACCTTTGACGCGATTTCCATTGGTATTTTTACGGTTGAATTGGCTGCTCGACTCTACGCTTGTCCATCCGAACAGCGATTTTCTGGCAAGTTCGGAAGGTTACGCTACCTATTCTCTCTACATGGATTGGTCGATCTATTGGCAATTCTGCCCTTCTATCTGCAATTGATCTTCAGCTTCTTTGCCTTTGATGCTCGTTTCTTGAGAATTCTCAGGGTCCTGCGATTTTTGAAAGGCTTCCACTATTCACGGTCTCTACAACGGTTGACCCAGATTTTTGCTGGCAAATCAGAAGAGTTGCTCTCTTCACTGATCGTGATGCTCTCCCTGCTCTTTGTCACCTCGACCCTGATGTACTATGCAGAGCACGAAGCGCAACCGAATAAATTTGGTAGTATCATAGAGTCGATGTGGTGGGCCGTAGCGACGCTGACCACCGTGGGCTATGGGGATGTCACTCCAATCACCAGCTTGGGGCGCTTCCTGGGCGCTGCTTCCGCAATCATTGGAATTGGCTTGTTTGCGATTCCCACCGGCATTCTAGCTGCCGGCTTTGCAGAGCCTAACGATCCCATGGAGTCTAAAGAAATCGAAAAGAAGCCTTCCCACAAAGTCTGCCAACACTGTGGACAGACACTGGATTGAAATAGATCGCCATCAATCAGTAGAGGAATTGACAATGGATAAAGAAGTCAAAAAGCGGCAGCAGCTGATCTGGAGAATCCTGGAAAACCATGAGACACCCGTTGGCATGTGGGTGGATCGGCTGGTGATCGTTCTGATCGGACTGGACCTGCTGATCTACGTGCTGGAAACGGACAGTGAGTTCGAAGCAGAATACGGGGACACCTTCTTCTGGTTTGATGCCTTTTCCGTCACTATTTTCATCTTAGAATTTTTGCTCCGACTTTACGCCTGCCCAGCTGTCACCAAGTTCGCAAGTCAGGATGGGCGCATCCGCTACTTACTGACCCCCTATGCCTTGATGGATTTTTTGGCAATCCTACCCTTCTTTCTGCACGGCATTGCCGATATACGGTTTTTACGAATACTTCGCTTGCTTCGCATCTATCGGCGATTTCATTACGCAAGAGCCTTCGATGATCTCAAGAGAACACTCCGAGAAAAATTACTGGAAATCGCAAAGTCATTGTTTGTGATGATTTGTCTGCTCTTTGTTATATCCAGCATGATGTACTATGCGGAACGTCATGAAAATCCAGAGGCGTTTGGAAGCATCCTCAGAGTCATGTCTTGGGCTGTCAGCACACCATTTACAGTAGGATTTGGCGGAGCTACCCCAACGAGTTTCCTTGGTCAATTGTTAGGCTCTCTCGTGGCACTTCTTGGTATCGGTGTCTTTGCGGTACCCTCTGGAATCGTTGCATCTGCATACTTCGAAACAAGAAGAAATTCACCTGAGCCTGTTTTAAGTGCAAAAGAATCGATGGAGGAACCCAATGATAATGAGGGAACCAAACACGCTGCCAACTTTCATTAGGATTCATAGATCATTTTGTAAATTCCTCTAACTTCAGTAACTGGACGCTATTCAGTTCTAATCTACTAAACATCTTTTTTTCATTTTCTCGATTTTTTGATTGCCAAAACCAGTTTCGGGTAATCTGCTTTCCGAAACCGGTTTTGGCAACTCAATTAGCGATTATGAAAATCACCATTCAAGATCTTGCAGATCATTTAGGGATTTCCAAAGGGACGGTTTCCAGAGCACTACGGGGTTACGCTGACGTTTCTGCCTCGACGGTAGCGTGAGTTCAGCAAGCCGCGAAGGAATTAGGCTACCAACCCTCCGCTGTAGCCCAGGGAATCAAAACGGGTTTGGCCTGCTCTGTTGGCTTGATCCTGCTGCCCAAATCTCGGGCTGCAAGTCGTCCATTTCTGATGCAATTCATTAATGGGATCTTCACCTCGATTGCCAAGCAGGGCTATACATTGACGGTGGCAACTGCACAATCTGATGCAGAGATGGTTGAGCTTCATCGTGATCTGTTTGTTCAACGCAAGGTTGATGGATTTATCCTACCTCGAACGATGCATGACGACCCACGCATTCAGATCCTCGATCAATTGAAGGCTCCTCTGGTGCTTTACGGACAAACAGAGAACCTAACCCAGTACTCCTGGTTCGACATCAACCAGGTTGAGTGCTTCCATAGAGCAACAGCTCGCTTGTTGGCTTTTGGGCACAGACACTTAGCATTTCTGGGAGGAGATGCTCAGTTATTTTACAACAGCCTCCGTAAAAAGGGTGTGGAACTCGGAATCGAGGAGTTCGATCAAGAAGAAGTTCAACTGCAGATCTTTGAAAACATCACCACGGTTCCAGATGGGTTGGATTGTGCGATGAGATTGCTGAAATCTCCACAACCTCCGACGGGTTTCCTTTGTGCCTTGGATCTTGCTGCACTTGGAGTCATTCGAGCCACAAAGCAACTGGAGTTGATCCCTGGAGAGCATATCTCAGTAATCGGGTATGAAGGGATTCCCGAGGGGGAATTCAGCGAACCAGGTCTGACCACCTTTGCAGTGGATCAATATGAGGCTGGCTTCCAATGTGGAGTCAAGTTGATGCAATTAATCCACGAAAAAGGGGCCAAGGTCACTGGAACGCTGACCACAGCAGTGTTGCTGGAGCGGGGCTCCGACGGTCCAGCCTGTCTCAATTCTAGTGAATTAGCGACTTTCATCCGTAGTCGCAAACGCTTGCTTTCATCCTAAAAGACACCCCACATCCTGGTCCGCCAAAATGGGAACTCCTCCTTGGAAGAAGAAACCAACTTCCACATGCGATTTCTACCTGAATACGTTCATCTCTTCAATGTAGAGGGGAAAGCACTAACCAAAAACACTTGATCTCTTTGTACATTCTCCGATTGTTGTCTACTCTCCCAGCAACCATAGTTTGAAAGTTTGCCAGAACTAGTCAGCCCTTCCTCCAGACCTACTTTCCTAAGGTTGTGCGATTGAATCCTATCTTTGACGTTATCTTCCCAGTTTTTGCCATCATCGGTATGGGCTACGGTGCAGCTAAGCTCAACTGGGTCAAGGAATCGACAGTGGATGGTCTGAGTGATTTCACCTACCACTTTGCAGTTCCAGTGATGTTGGTGCAGACGATCTCCCGCTCCTCATTGCCTGACCAAGTACCCTGGGCCCTTCTGTTCTCCTACTATGGAGCCTCGTTCAGCGTATTGACGCTAGGATTCCTAAGCTGTCGTGCTTTGCTAAGACGAGATTTTGGAGACAGCGCGATGCATGGTTTCACCAGCACGTTCCCAAACACGGTTTTACTAGGCATTCCAGTAGTCTTGATGACTTTTGGGAAAGAAGCGACAGTGCCCTTGTTCCTGATCATCAGTCTGCATTCAACATTACTCCTGCCTGTGATTACGACTCTGATGGAGATTGCCAAGGGACGCAATGCCTCACTCTCAAAAGTCACCCAAAATGCCTTGCGAGGTGTTGCTACCAATCCGATTATCCTGAGCCTGGTTTCAGGAATTCTGATGAACCTGTTCAACCTCCGATTACCGGAACCACTTGATCCTGTTGCAGAATTGATGGGGGATGCAGTCACCCCATGCTCGCTGTTTGCTTTGGGGGCGACACTCACCCGGTTTCGGATTGCAGGACGCTGGAAGGACATGGGGATGGTAGTGGTAGCAAAACTACTCCTGCATCCAATGATTGTTGCTTTTCTAGCTCTGGTTGTTTTTCAGTTGGAGTATGAGCTCTGGGTACATGTAGCGATTCTAATTGCAGCTCAACCCGTTGGTGTGACTCCCTATCTGTTTTCTTCGCGTTATCAGGTCAACGTTGCTCTTGCTAGCAATGCAATGTTGATCACCACTTTACTCGCTCCGATCACCCTGTCGACGCTGTTGTGGTTCTTTCACCGGTAGTCCATCCCTCTCTTTTTGTCTGTATTTGCTAAAAGTCTTTTGAACTTTTACTTTTCTTCATCAACAGATTCCTTCCCCAACTGGTGAGCGGTTTCAAAGCCGCATGTATTTTACTGGCATGGGCTATCAAAATTGCCCCACGCTCTGGAGGCAAACAATATCAATCCAACCGGAAGGCGGCCAGTGATGCAGAAGCACTGTTAGACGTTTTAAGGAGGAGTGAGGCCACTCCGAAAAAAGAGCGACCAGCATACAAGGAAAGGAACTTGGTGGAGAAAATTACGGCTTGATATAGGTGTAGCCCTGGATCTGCAGGTTGGAGAGTTCTGCAACACCACTTGGGACAACATCATCCTGGGAGGCATCGTATAGATCTTCCTCCAAGTTGATATTGCGACCCTTCAATGTGTTTGCGCAGACATGAAAGCGCACTCCCTGATTCTTCAAACCTGTAATTCGGGTTTGCATCTCTTCATTTGCATTCCCACGCTTCATCTTAGTGCCTTCCACTTCATCCGGATACAGCAACACCGCAAGCCCATTCCCGTGCATTACCACGCGGATATCCATGTTTTCAGCTCCGACTGCGTTGATGTGATTTTGAATATTGCGCAAGGCGCCTGTGTTCTGTTGTGGATTGTCCCCATTGATGTGATAAACGACTTTTTGCTTGCCGTAGCCCAAGGCGCTTGAACACACCGCTAGGATTAAGCCAGTTCCCAACAGCATAATTTTCAGAAGATTTTTCATTCTTCCTCCTCTTTATTACATTTGAGTATTCAAAATAATTTATACAATAAGCGCTTTTTTTTTAGAAAGATCAGAAGGGAAAGTCAACTAGAATCTGTCAAACAATATCCAGAACCCCTCACTCAGCGACGCACAAAGAGAGATTCACTTTGCCAGAGCGACTTCAACTCCAGTTGACGGGACACCTCCTTGATTGGCCCAATGAATTGCCAAGATCGACAGAGCACTCCCGAAGAAATAGCCGATGACCAAAGGAGCAATAGATTGGTCATAAAGTTGTCCGATCACAGAACCAAAAGTGACTCCGATCGTGGTGGATAGGAAGCCCACAATCGCAGCTCCAATCCCAGCAATGTGCCCCAATGTCTGCATTGCCATTGCGTTTAGATTTCCAAAGAGAATGCCCATACAGAAGAACGTGACCTGTAGGTACAAAATTAACAACAGCAGAGAAGGTTGGCCATTATGCAACCAAGCAATTCCAAGAAAGCCCAAACTCCAGATTGAAATAGCTGGACAGGCAATGCCAATCATCCGGCGCATCCCGTAACGCATCACCAAGCGAGAGTTTGCAAAGAACGCTGCACCGATTGAAAGAGCCAACAGGGCAAAGTACAGCGGAAAATCTTCTCCAAGGCCATATTGAATTTGCAGGATCTGCTGAGACATCGAAAGGTAGGCGGCAAAGGGGCCAAAAATTAACCCAGCCGCAATTGTGTGTCCAAAAGCGTGGCGATTCAGGCCAACCTCTTTAACACCAGCAATCAGTCTCTGAGGTGTGAAGGGAATCCGCCTTTCCAGTTTCAAGGTCTCGGGTTGACGCAGTCCAAACCAGATTGAGACGATGGCCCCTAGCCCAAGAAAGAGAGCAAAGATCCCCTGCCAATTCCAGATGTGCAGGATGCCCTGACCAACAGCTGGTGCAATCGCGGGTACAAGGATGAACACCGACATCACGAAGGACATCACTTTTGCCATCGAATCACCAGAGTAGAGATCTCGGATCAGCGCAATGCTGACAATCCTTGGCCCCGCCAAGCCAACCCCCTGCAAAACACGACCAAGGAGCATCATTGTGTAGCTCGTTGAGAAAACCGAGACCAGGCAGCCAATGCTGAACAAACCAATTCCCAGCTGAATCGCAGTTTTGCGTCCAATACTATCGGACAGAGGTCCGAACAGGAGTTGTCCGAGTGCCAATCCGAGAAACAATAGGCTAATCACAAGTTGCGCATCATTCGGATGATCAATCTGAAGGGTAACTCCAAGTTCCTGCAAAGCAGGGATCATCGCATCAATGGTCAAAGCCACCAACGATTGCATCAGAGCCATTAAACCAACAAATTCTGGAAGGGAGGGCGTCCGCTCAGGACGAGCAAAAAGACTCATACGCGATTGGGTTCCTGCTTAAGGAAAATAAAAATCGAGATAGAAAAGTGATTTCTGGATCAGAAACGAAGGAATGGGAGCAGTTCATCGAGAACTTGCTCTGGTGATTCCTCTGGCAGGTAGTGTCCACAGTTCAGGGCGGTACCACTGACATGGTTGGCTCGTTCACGCCAAACTTCGAGAACCTCATACTTACGATGCACAAGGCCCTTCTCTCCCCATAGTGCCAACAGGGGACATTCAATTTTTAGATGCAGATCTGAGGTGTCATGCTCTAAGTCAATACTTGCAGCTGCTCGATAGTCTTCACAGGAGGCATGAATGGTTTCTGGATTTCGGAAGCAGCGCAAGTATTCAGCAAAGGCTTCGGGGGCAAAGATGGAATCAGGAGAACTCCAGCGTCCCATCTTCTCAGTGAGGTAGTATTCGGGATCGGCTCCAATCAGTCGCTCCGGTAGGCCATTGGGCTGAATCAGAAAAAACCAGTGGTAGTAGCCCGTCGCAAATTCCTGATCTGTGGTCTTGAACATGTGATGAGTTGGAGCAATGTCCATCACACAGGCTCGTTCCACACGCTCTGGATGATCAAGGATCATCCGGTGTAACACCCGAGCTCCACGGTCGTGTCCGGCTACGGCAAACTGCTGGTAGCCAAGCTCTTTCATCACCTCAACCATGTCCTTGGCCATCTCACGCTTGGAGTAGGGCTCATGATCGATCGTAGACTCTGGTTTTGAGCTGTCTCCATAACCACGCAAATCTGGACAGATGACGTGAAATTCTTCTGCCAATTGTGGAGCTACGCGGTGCCACATCATATGTGTTTGTGGATAGCCATGAAGCAGCAGCAGAGGCCTCCCTGCCCCTCCATGAACCAGGTTGATTTCCGCTCCCCGGGTCTGAATCCGAGCTGCTTCAAAGCCTTCAGCAAAGGTTGATTTATTGCTCATTGTATTGAATTTTTTCCACAAAATATTTCCTAAAAACTTAGGATCAGATTCATTTCTCTCTTGCGTGAGTTGCTAAAAAGCAAGAACCTGCCACTAGACTTGATCACATTTGTTATTTTTAAGATTGAACCTCTTTTTCATAAGGAACAAGTGTTGTTGAACGACATCGGTTCCATCTCTTTGCTCAGCCAGGAAATTCATGATTCTCTACGCCTTCCCCATCAGTAACTTCTGCAGCAAGGTCAAAATTGTCCTGAGACACAAACAGATTCCCCACAAGATCTTACCACCACCGAGTGGGTATGGGTCAGCTGAATACAAGCAGATCGTCCCAACCGGCAAAATCCCAGGATTAGTGGATGATCAATTGGTACTCTCTGAATCAGAAGCCATCAACGAATATCTAGAAGAAAAGTATCCGAATCCTGTAATGCTTCCGGGTGATCCTGCAAAACGGGCTCTGATTCGTCAACTCTCAAGACATCATGATCTTGCAGTGGAACCCATTATCCGCTCCCTGTTTGGCCAAGTCGCTTACCAGAATCGAAACACAGAGGTCTTGGAGGCCAAGGCTGCTGAACTCCAAAAGCGGCTCAACATGTTGGCTGAGTTGGTAGATCCTCAACCGTTCTTGCTGACTTCAGAACTGTCTCTAGCTGATGTGGGGTATGCCCCAACACTACTATTGGGAGAGTTGATGTGGGAGTGCTTTGGAATGTCCTGGAACCTACAGTCACGACTGAAAGAATGGCAGCAGAATATTCAGAAGGTCCCCGCTGTCTCAGAAACTCTTCAGGAAGCCCGCGAAGCCACGGTCACGTGGATTGCCAGCAAGCAAGGATGATTTCTGCTCATGCACTATTTTTATCTGGCGCTGGCGATCCTGGGTGAAGTGATTGGGACCAGTTTTCTCAAGGCCACAGAAGACTTCACCAAACTCTGGCCCAGCCTGGTTGTGGTACTTGGCTATGGTGCCGCCTTCTACTTCCTAACCCTCTCCCTGAAGGTGATTCCTGTGGGGATCGCTTATGCCACCTGGTCGGGGATTGGGATTGTGCTGATTACTATCATCTCGATATTTATCTACAAACAGGTCCCCGACTGGGCTGCCATTGTTGGGATGGCCTTGATCATCGCTGGAGTGGGAGTCATTCAGTTATTTTCCAAGACGGTGCATCCTTAGTAAATTAAAAGTGCAACTCTTGAAAATAATTGAAAACTCTCTGAATTATTTTTGTGCCACAAAATCCTTGACAATCTAGCAGATTCTAATAAAAGAACTGGTATGATAAGTATACCGCTAAAAAAGAATCACATAAAAAGAAAACGACTTTACGAAGAAGTTGTTGAGCGAATTCAACAACTGATTAATTCGGGGGAGATTCGGCCAGGGGACTCTTTACCATCAGAGAGAGAACTGATGGAAATTTATGGAGTAGGAAGGCCAGCAATTCGAGAAGCACTCCTTACTTTACAGAAGGCAGGATTTGTTTCTGTGAGTGGGGGAGGGCGAACTAAAGTTATTGAACCAACTGCAGAGCATATTGTTGAATCTTTATCAACGGCAGCACATCACTGGTTGGGGCATCCAGAGGGTGTCAAAAACTTTCAAGCAGCCAGAAAATTCTTCGAGTGTGGTCTTGCGAGATATGCAGCGCAACATGCAACAGAAGATGACCTCCAGCTGTTAATGAAAGCGTTGCAAGTAAATAAGGATTCAATGAATAACTCTAAACTTTTTGCACAAACAGATGTTGATTTTCATTATGTCTTAGCTATGATCCCAAAAAATAGCATATTTAAAGGGATTCATGCTGCTATCTCTGAATGGTTAATAGATCAAAGACATACAGCTTTAAGTTCACCAGGTGAAAATAAGATTGCATACCAAGCCCATAAAGAAATTGCTGAGGCAATTTTCAAGAAAAATGCGGATTTAGCTGAAAGTCTAATGGAAAACCATCTAGATCAGGTTGCTGAAGCTTATTGGGAAATTACAAAAAGCCAGGAGATGGCATTGAAAGACCAAAACAGCTAATTAATCATGTTTTTACACAATTCAATTGATCATAGAAATAAAGTCAAAATATGAGTTTAAATTATACATTTTTGAGAAATTTAGAATCAAAGGAACTGATTACGGGGATAATGATTTTTGAGTTTTTTAATCTTGGTCTGCCAAAGATTCTCAAAGAGTGTGGTGCAGATTTTGTGATATACGATGCCGAACACAGTGGTGTGGGCATAGAAACAATCAAGATGATGGTAGCAGCAGGAAGGGAGTTAGACCTTTACCCAATTGTCAGAGTGCCTAGTTTAGACCAAAACTCAATATCACAATACCTAGATGCAGGGATCAAAGGCATTATGGTGCCAAATGTTAAATCCGCTAAAGAAGCAAAACAGATAGTGAAACTAGCCAAATATAGGCCAATTGGTGAGAGAGGTATTGCTTTCAATGTTGCGCATGATCATTACAGTCCAGATGATCCAGAAAAAAAGATTCGAGAAGCAAACAGTAGCAATACTGTCATTGCAATGATTGAGAGTAAAGAAGGAGTTGAGAACTGCGAAGAAATTTTGTCAGTTGAAGGAATTGATATGGGATGGCTAGGTCATTTTGACTTAACAGACTCACTGGGAGTGTTAGGTAATTTCCAACATGAATTATTTACTGAAAGTGTAGAGAAAGTTTCTAAGGCAGGTAAATTAACTAATAAACCACTTGGGTTTCTGGATATTAATCAGTCTATGCTACTACAGTTTAGAAAATTGGGTTTTTCGGTACTTGGTTATGGACATGAAGTGTTGGTCTTTCAAAAGGCATTCAAGGATGGGATAAAAATGATGAAACATTTAAAAACAGGAGGAAATATGTAAAAACAATTTTTCATCAGTGATTAAAATAATTTCTTACAATATGAGGTGTAAAATGAGGAATTTCATACTAGCAATTGCAGGTATTGTGATCGGGACAGTAGCCCATGCTGAGATATTGATTGGGTTTGGTGCACCAGCTCTCGATGGTGGACAAAGAGCCATCATGAATGGATTTGTCTCAAAAGCAGAGGAGAAAGGTTGGGAGGTGATCGTATCGAATGCTAATTCAGATGCACAACAGCAAGCAAACCAATTGGACAATTTCATTGCACAGGGGGTCGATGCAATTGTCACGGTACCGGTAGATAGCAAAGCTGTTTGTTCCTCAGTTGAAAGAGCTCAAGATGCTGGGATTCTTTTCTATACTATAGATCGTTCAACCATTGGTTGTAAGGTTAATATGACAGTTCAGGCTGATAATTATTTGGCGGGACAGCAGGCAGCTGAGGAATTGGTCAGGCTTCTCACTGTCAAGCATTCAAAAGCCAAGGGAACAGTCTTAGAACTACAGGGGAATATGGGGCAAAACGTAGCCCAGTTGAGAGGTGGAGGCTTTAACGATGTAATGAAAAAGCACCCTGACATCAAAGTCATTAGCAAGCCAACTCAATGGCAAGCAGAGAATTTTGGTCAGGCTACACTAGATGTCGTGGGATCAAATGCAATTGATGGCATCTATTATCACTCTGATTGTGTGGGAACACGACCAATCTCAGCGGCACTGGATCAACTGAATAAGAACTATAAAAGAGGTCACAAAGACCACATCTTCAGAGTGGCTGTGGACGGCTGCAGTGACGGATTGCAGGCAATCAAGGATGGCTGGAGTGACCAGGCCTCAAGCCAACCACTGCCAGACTTCGGAATCATAGTCAATTGGATCGAGAAAGAACTGAATAATGAGCAGATTCAACTAGGAAGTGTAATCCAGCAAGGAGCACCTTGGTCGCCTGCAAAGATATTCGAAAGTGACTCAGGCTTGATGCTAAATCTAGCAACATCTAATGTCACTTCAGCAAATGTATATAACCCTGCTTTATGGGGTAATATCAAGTAAGTGTTTAAACAAATACTGGGACAACAATAATCAGGTCCCAGTATTCAAATAAAAGGGAGAAAGAAAAAGAACTTATAAGCCCAATGAGATTCCTCAATTTAATTTTAAACAACCTGATCTGGTTTCTCGTCTTTTCAGCATTTATCTTCTTTTCGGTTGCCTCCGATAGATTCCTTAATCCTGTTACAATCAGTAATATCTTAATCAGTATTTCTGCGTTGGGATTTCTTGTCTTAAGCCAGTCTTACACATTTATTACTGGAAACTTTGATCTATCAGTCGAATCAACCTTAGCTTTTACTGCGATGGTTGCAGCTTTACTGATTATCTCCTCAGAAAATGGTGGACTTGATATTGGATTGCATTACATCTGGGCAATCCTAATTATGCTTATCATCGGAATAAAGATTGGCTTGTTCAATGGTTACCTAATCACAAAGATAAAGGTAAACAATCTAATTGTTACAATTGCAATGTTATTTCTTCTGAGAGGGTTAACATATGGAATTTCTCCAGGTACGACAATCAGCTTTTTTCCAGATGGTTTTAGATGGCTTGGCAATGATTCCATCATCAAATTTAGTATTGATGGCTATCGTGGCAAATTAGTAATACCAGTTTCAGGTCTACTAGTTACATTAGCATTTATAATTGCGTTCTTTCACACAAAATATACACAGTTTGGAAGAAATATGTATGCAATTGGTGCTGACAAAGAAATTGCAAGAAATAATGGTATAAATGTCGATCGCACAATTATAATAGTGTACATGATCGCAGGATTATGTGCAGCTATTGCAGGAATCATAATCGCAGGACGATTAAACAGTGCTACACCAACAATGGGGCATGGAATCATCTTTACTGTACATGCTGCAGCAATTATTGGTGGTATGAGTATTTATGGAGGAAGAGGAAATGTTGTCGGTGCTTTCGGAGGAGTTTTGCTCTGGGCAATTCTGGACACAGGACTCAATATTATGCGTGTTTCACCTTTCTGGATTGAAGTAAGTAGGGGACTTCTACTTCTACTTGCTGTACTCATTGAAGCAATAAGAAATAAATACCAGCAAAGAATTCTAACAATCAATAAATTCTCTCGATCAAAAGTGGGCCAAGAAGATCAATTCTACTGGAAACATAGTTAGGAAATGAAAGAAATTTTACAATTAGTTGATATCAGCAAAAGATTTCCAGGTAATCAAGCATTATCCTCCGTATCGGTAACATTCCATGAGAATGAAATTCATGGGATAGTGGGTAAAAATGGTGCAGGTAAGTCAACACTAATGAACATTGTCATGGGGATCATAGATGCTGATGAAGGAGAAATTTTCTTCAATGATACTAAAATTCAGAATGCTCAACCCAGGACTATGATTGAACTGGGAATTACTTTCGTACCACAAAAGCTTCGAATGCTTAACACACTTTCAGTTGCAGAAAATTTATTCTGTGGAAATCTTCCTAAGAATCAGTATGGACTCATCAATTGGAATAAAGTTTATAGGAAAGCGAACGAAGCCTTAAGTAGTATGGGCCTTAATCTAGATTGTAAAATTTCTGTACAAGAGTTAAGTGTTGAACAAAGAACAATGCTAATTATATCTAAAGCAGTTCTTTATGATTCAAAAATAATAATTTTAGATGAACCAACTGCTGTTTTAAATAAAAGAGAAAGAAGATTATTATTTAAATTCATAAATCAGCAAAAGGAGAAAGGAATAAGTTTCATTTTCATTTCTCATCATTTAGAAGAAATTTTCGAAATTTGTGACAATGTAACAGTACTTGTTGATGGGACAAGTAAAGGCACACATTGCGTAAATGAATTAGACATAGAAAAATTAATCAATTTAATGGTCGGAAAAAGCGTAGGTTCGTACAAGAGAACGAATTACATCAGTAATAAGAAAAAAGTTTTTGAGGTAAAAAACTTAACACGGCGGGGTTATTTTGAGAAAATCAACTTTGCTATTCATGAAGGTGAAATTTTGGGAATTTGCGGCCTTGGATCTTCAGGGTTGAATGAATTGATGCAAAGTCTCTATGGAATGGACAGAAGAGGAATTGGTGAGATCAAACTTGAAGGAAAAGATTTTAAAAGTAAAACACCCTCAGAATCAATGAAACAGGGGGTAGCATACTTAACACATGACAGGCATGAGAATGGGTTGATAAATTTCCGCTCTCTTGCAGAAAATATTACTGTGTCTGTTTTAAATAAAATTTCAAATTGGACTTTTATTCGTAATTCAAAAGAAAGACATATAGCTATTGATCAAATTGAAAAGTTAAAAATCCACCCACCTGACCTAGAAAAGGCAATTGACTTATTTAGTGGCGGCAATCAACAAAAAATTATCTTTGGTAGATTATCTGTAATTAATCCTAAATTAATGCTTTTACAGGAGCCAACTCAGGGCGTAGATGTGAATGCCAAAAATGATATTTACAGAATTATAGAAGATCTATCTTTGGATCAAATTAGTATTCTAATCGCATCCTCAGAGATTAGAGAAATGATTAATATTTGTGATCGCATAATTGTAATGAATGAAAATAGATTGGTTGAAGAATTTGCGCATGAAAGTTTTTCATTTGAGAAAATTATGTTATCGATGGAACAGGCCCAATCTTAAGTATGCTGTCCTAATTACAAAAATATGCAACATTTGTTTAAATACTTTATCTGGTATGTCTTGATCTCTACTTTTTTGTGCTTTTCGTTTTTAATTCCGAATTTCTCCTCACCAACAAACATTCAGAATATCTTGATAGGTGGAAGTGTATTAGGAATTATGGTGATCGGACAAGCTCTCTGTCTTTTTGCCAAAAGTTTGGATCTTTCTGCAGAAGGCAATGTTTCTATTGTAACTGTTATTGCCGCATGGCTGATGCTACCAGCAGCAGAATCAACTTTTGCACAAGCGGGTGGTCTAGGTGTTGAATTAGCACCTGTTTTAGTTGTTCCAATTATGCTTACTTTAGGGACATTATTTGGTTTCATTAATGGTCTCTTGATTGCGTATGTTGGTATGAATTTCTTTATCGTCACCCTGGCAATGCAACTTGTTCTGAGAGGATTTGGTTACGTTATCAGTGAGGGAGCGGTGATGCCTGGAACACCAGATTCATTTAATTTTCTTGGTGGTGGGCAGGTTTATGGAATTCCAATGCCGATTATCACAATGATTATCGTGTTCTTGATTTTTCATTTTTTTGTAAAGCAAACAACTATTGGCAGACAGATTCTTTTTGTTGGTAGTAACATCAAAACTGCTCAAACAGTTGGTATAGACCAAAAGAAAATTGTCCTTTTCGTATATGCGGTAAGTGGTTTCCTTGCTGCCTTTGCTGGATGGATGCTTCTTGGGAAGTTAGAGACCTCTGTTCCAAACCTTGGTGTTGAACTCACTCTGAACGTTGTTGCTGCTGCAGTAATCGGCGGAGTTAGCCTCAAGGGTGGTGAAGGTTCGCTAATTGGAGCACTTGCTGGGGTTCTTTTGTTGGCAATTATTAATAATGCATTAAATTTGATGAGTGTGGATCCCTATTGGGTGAATGCAGTTCGTGGTTTTATCATCCTGCTAGCGCTGATTATTGACGCCCAAAAGCAAAGATTTCTCAGCCGAATATGATTGTTCTCATTATTTTTTCTTTATGAAGTTAGCACTTATTGGTTGCGGTAGAATAGCTGCTGTACATGCTGAGTCTGTTATTCAATATGCTGCAGATTCAAAGCACCCTATTGAAATTGTCGCTTTAATTGATACCAATTTTGTTAATGCTGAAGAATTCAAAAGTACATACAACTTATCCTGCAAAATATTCACTCAACTTGAAGATGCTGTCCAAGAAACAGCTTTGGATTCTGTCATTATCTCTGTACCCCATTATCTTCATGAAGATCTTGCTCTAAGAGCTTTTAGCCAAAATTTGAATGTTCTTCTTGAAAAACCGATGGCCCATACACTTGATTCTGCATATAGAATTTTAGAGCAATCAAGAAGATCCAATCAAATTTTCATGATTGCTGAAAATAGCCAGTATTGGCCTGAGATCTTGAAAGTCAACGATTTGCTTTCTGATGGGATTATTGGAGAGGTTGTCACAGCAAAGGCTTCATTTAGACAAGCCTCCGATAAAGATATATTTGACAGTTACTGCGTTTTGCCGGGTGGCACTGAATCCAAAGCATGGAGATATTCTGTAGCAGCTGCTGGTGGCGGAATTACAATTGATGGTGGTGCTCATTGGATTCGCCCATTAAGGTTTTGGTTTGGTGAAATCCAAGAGACTTTCTGCAAGTTTTCTTATCCCCACCCTTTGATGGAAGGTGAAAGTTTATCTCAGGCAATATTTACTTTTGAAAAACCTCTAACAGCAATTTTTGAAGGTATTCTCACTGAAAAAACTGTGTTTTCGAAAGATTACACATTTAGAATCACAGGCACCCAGGGAGAGATCATGGTTGGGCCTGAGGGCGGGGTATATGTTTTTGACCAAGCACACCCGGATGGTTTTCAGTTGTTTGATAGACATGGGTACATTTCATCTTTTTACCATCAGTTTCATGATTTTTACTCTTGTGTTGTGTCAGGAAAAACGCCCGATGCCAGTGCTGAATATTCTTTGGGAGAAATGAGAGTTGCCTTTGCAATGGCCAAATCAAACATTGAAAAGATGTGGGTGTCCCCTCAAGAAATATTTTGAATACCTCAATTTCTGATGAAATCAGAATATATAAAACGCTTTAAAAATTTTATTTAGTCCTTTACTTAATCCTTTTGATTCATTTTTTTTGGAGCTGCAAATGAAATCAATGGAAGTTTGCAATGTGCCGGTTTGCGAGTTAGGTGAGGGTATCTTTTGGCATCCTGAGCGTCATAGCTTTTGCTGGTTTGATATTCTTAATTCTAAGTTTTACGAACAAACTGATGATCAATCGACTAAGGTAATTGATTGTCCTGGTATGGCCAGTGCGGCTGCAAGGATTGACAGTAATCGACTTCTTGTTGCAGTTGATGATGGTCTTCATATTTTGGATCTTGAGAGCAAAAGGTGGGAGAGTTATTTAGAGATTGAGTCAGAGAATTCTCTGACGCGTAGTAACGATTGTAGAGTTCATCCAAGTGGTTCTTTTTGGTTCGGGACAATGGGTCACAATGCTGAACCAGGTGCAGGGTCTATCTATCATATCAGATCAGGTAAAATTCAATTGCTGTATTCCAGCGTCACTATACCCAATTCAACTTGTTTTACACCTGATGGTACTACCGGCTACTTTGCAGACAGTGCGCTAAATTTAGTCTGGCGTGTAGAATTGAATCCTCAGACAGGACTACCTTTATCTGAACGTCAGGTTTTTATCTCTTTTGAATCCAATATTATACCTGATGGTGCTATCGTTGATTCACAAGGAAACGTTTGGATAGCCCTTTGGGGAGCCTCCAAAGTAGCAGTATATCGCCCCGACGGATCTTTGCTTACCGAACTTCATGTCTCAGCCAGTCAGGTGAGTTGTCCAGCTTTTGGTGGTGCGAATTGTTCTGAATTGCGCGTGACTACAGCGTGGGCCAATTTAGATGACACTTCTAAATCAAGCCAACCTGATGCAGGGTGTGTCTTCAAATTTGCTTCAGCACATGTAGGCCAAATTGAGGCAATGTATAAACTCTGATGATACTTGCCAATTCAGTATTTTGGGTCACACAATTATAAAGAATTCTGGCAAATAATTTTGTCAAGTTTGCTATCAGTGATTTTGGTGTCTCATTACCCCTTTTCGAAAGATGTTAAAAGAGTGAAGCAATAATCCACAATTTATAGGGAGAATCCGACGTGCCCGAATTGAATGTAGATCAATTTCGTATCGCCTTGAGCGCCGATTTTCTGCGAGTGGACGGTAGTCCTTCCTATCCCATGTTTGATCTCTCTACGCTCCAAAGAGATGAGCGCATCCAGTTGGAATATGTTCCTCCGGTGAATGGAGAGATGGTGGCCGATGCGCTCAAAGAGTTCGATGCGCTGATACTCTTATCCTCCAAGTTCTCCCGTCAAAGTATTGATCCGGAAGGCAGGTTATCTCTAGTGGCTCGCTTCGGAGTTGGCTACGACTCAGTGGATGCTGATGCCTGTACGGAGTTTGGTATTGGATTGGCGATCACCCCGAATGGAGTCCGGCGTCCTGTGGCGGTATCTATAATCACCCTGATGCTGGCATTAACTGGCAAGTTGATGGTGAAAGACCAACTGACGCGGCAAGGCCCAGCAGGGTTTGCAAAGCGCTCTGAGCACATGGGAGTAGGATTGGTTGGTAAAACTCTGGGTTCGCTTGGAGTAGGAAACATTGGAGCAGAGCTTTTTCGATTAGCGACTCCCTTCGATCTGAGGTTTATTGCCCATGATCCATTCCTCACTGAGACAAAAGCTCAGGAATTAAATGTGGAACTGGTATCACTTGAAGAGTTGTTCCTGCAGTCAGACATACTTGCGATCAACTGTCCACTAACTGAAAGTACTCGACACATCGTCAACGCAGAGCGGCTATCATTGATGAAACCAACCGCCTACTTGATCAACACCGCCAGGGGTCCTGTTGTCGATCAAACTGCTCTGACAAAAGCTCTCCAGGAGCAAAGAATTGCAGGGGCTGGACTTGATGTTCTTGAGGTGGAGCCTCCTCCGTTGGAAGATCCTATTCTGCAGTTAGATAACGTTATCCTCACACCTCATGCTCTGTGCTGGACTGATCAATGTTTTGCTGGAATTGGTGCAGCAGATGTACAAGCCGTTCTAGCTGTGATGCAGGGCCAGATCCCAGTTGGATTGGTCAATCAAGAGGTGCTTGAACATCCTAGTTGGCAAAAGAAGCTTGCTAACTATTGTCTAAGATTTGGAGTAGACAGGTGATTGGAATTTACCAATCTAGCTAAAGTTGAATTCAGAAAGCTTTATAAACTTTTCAGTAGTTGCTGCCTGGTCAGGCGGGTTGCAGAGAAAATCTGCTTCAGCCTCCAAGATTCATCCTGGGCGTGCTGAAGTAAGAACAAGGCATCAGAATGTGAAAGGCTGGTTGAGATTCCACCTTCTGTCGCAGGTAAGTTCAATCCCAATTCTTGGGCCAGTGACCCCAGTTTTCCACGATCCAGGTGGTAGCCAGTAAACTCAGGATCAAACGAATTGGCATATTCTGAAACGGTAAAAGCTGGAAGATCTACTGCTATGTTCACCAAGCCCACTTGAATGGGGACTGGGAACCCCCCGTTCGACTTGATCGCATGAAGCCGCTCCATTGCGATTGGACAAATCTCTCCACAGCCAGGAAATCCAAAAAAAAGCAAAGCCTGATCAGGTTCACTCGGTAGGAACTCCAGCTGGACTGTCTTGCCTGAGCTAGCCATCGGGAACCACGGCAGCGCAATCAATAGCCCTAGCATTGCCCCAATCAGTACTGTACCTCCCAACCAAAGACATCTGTGATTACTTTCAAACATGTTCGATAAATTTTGCAGTTATTTTATGACTCACATTAGTATTCACGGTTCAATTTACTAGACATGTTCAACATCACTGACACAAATTGTAAAGGAACCACATAGGAACCCTACAAATATCAGAATTTCGATCAACTAACCTAGTCCCAAAAATTGAGGAATCCCTGTGAGAATATTTTTTCATGCGTTTTCATCTCACATTTCTGAATCCGTAAAGCAGGCCCTGCAAGAAGATTTCATCAAAGCAGATCGGCTGTTCCTGATATTGACTGTTGTTCAGTGGTTACTGGTTAGTACCGCAACTGCTCTGCCAACTGGAACCTATTTGTTTGGCTTCATCACTGGTGGAATCGTCACTTTATTGGTCGGCCTAGCCTATCTTTTCTACAGGGGCACCGTAGTGTGTCGGATGGTTGTTGGGGCCAGTCTCATGTTGTTTTCAGCAATCATGATTCAGCAGGGATTGGGCCGCATCGAGATGCACTTTCATGTCTTTGTCTCGATGTCTTTTCTGCCTCGCTATCGAGATCCAATACCAGTACTGACCGCTGCCATCGTAATAGCCCTGCATCATCTGATTGGGAATTACTGCCAACAAGCCGGCTGGATGATTGCCGGTATGCCCGTCTCTGTTTTTGATTATGGGACCGGATTTGACATCTTTCTGCTGCATGCTGTTTTTGTCGTGGTTCAAGCAGGAGTCTTGACCTCCATCATTGTGGATAACACTAAGAATTTTTGCGAAAGCAACGCAATTGTTCAATCAATGCTTGAAGTCAGTCAAACACACTCATTCAAAGGTCGCATTGAACTGATCGATCCTAATCCAGACTCGCCAATTCGGCACTACAATACTCTGATGGACACCATCTCTGAGTTGTTTGGGCAAGTGCAGGAGATGGTCTTCGCTCTACAAAAAGGAGATCTGAGTAAACGAATCGAAACCACAGATCAAGGAGATATTCGGGAAGTTCAGGACTCTCTCAATAGCTCTATGCAATACATGCAAGAGTTGGTGAGCGATATCAACAGCACGATGCAGGACCTAAAACAGGGGAAGTTTTCTGGCAAAGTGAAAGCCTTATCAGCAGGAGAGTTCTCAACAATGAGCCATGGAGTTAATCAAACTGTCGAAACTTTGAGGCATCTGGTTGGGCAGATGATCGAAACCACACAAAATCAGGCAAAAACGGTAGAGGAGGTCTCAGTGGCCGTGACTCAAGTCAGCCAACGGGTCGAAGATAACGCCAAGTACGCCGAAGAGGCTGTAACTATGATGAATCAAGCTCTGAATAGCACCCAAATGAATGTTCAGCGGATTCAGAAGCTACACACAGCAATGAGTTCAATTCATGACAATGTTGCGCAAGTTCAGGAAATTGCGAAGCAGACGACGTTGTTGGCCTTCAATGCCTCTGTTGAATCTGCAAGAGCAGGTGTGCATGGTAAGGGTTTTGGAGTAGTTGCACAGGAAGTCAACAATCTAGCGACACAGAGTAAGCTCACTGCGCAGGACATCCAACAAATCGCTAAAAAATGCTTGGCAACTGCCGAGGAAGCAACAGCTGAATTACAGAACTATGTGCCTGAAATCACCAAGACCACGGCAATGGTACGGGAAATTCAGCTGTTTTCTAATGAGCAAAACAGTGCCCTCAAGAGCATCCGTTTGGAAATGGATCAATTGAGCGAACTTGCCCAACGAGGAATTCAAAATCTACCCAGCCTTAATACCTTTGTCCCCCCATTGAGTAGTAAGTGAAAATGTTTTCGACAGAGGACTACAATCAATTCTTCAACTCATTTTTTAGAACTCCATCGAAAATGCTGGAGAAACTCACTTGAGACTTTGAGGTTATAATTTTCATTTCCTAATCCCCATCTTGTTCGACAGAATTGTATCCTATAAATTAAAGTATCATCCAATTAAAAGGTAAAAATTTTTCAAAGATGGTGTATGGTATCAATGACTTCACAAAGGAGTCATTGATATTCATTTTCTTACTTCAAGGAGAGTTCAAATGAGTGTAATGAAAACTGTAGCAAGGCTATCTGTAGCATTGTTAATTACAATCCCAGTAAATTCAGCATTCGCAGGTGGACACATGAAAGGTTGGGAAGCTACTGGTACCCAAATACCCATTTCTAGTGAAACAGTTACCGGAAAGACAGGTGCTATCACACACATGAAATCAACTGACATTTGGGATTATTCAAAAGCACCAGAAGGAATACCAAGAGTGGTCAAAGCTACTTGCCATAATACGGTAGTAACAAACTCTGGCGGAGCAATGTTGGGTGGAATTGGCGTATGTGAATCAGTAGATCCTAATGGCGATGTAAGCTTATTCTACGGTACTTTTGGCAAAGACGGTGTTTACAACGCAACAATGGCACAAGGAACTGGAATTTACGAGAAATACGTTGGGATGGAAATTACTGGTGGCTTTATTGGACAATTGCCTGATGGTTCAGGTATTTACCATATGACACCAAAATAAACTAATAAACCACATTTTTCTTCAGGTTTGCCCTTGATCACATATTTGCTTAAAGGGCAGACCAAAGTTCGAAGGAAAAATAAGAGATAAAATTCTTCAAATTAAGTAAAATATAAATGAAAAATTATTTTCAGCAAATTGACTTATATTCAGTTAAATTTACTGAGATGCTATTGCGAAATAAATTACTAACAATAATCTTATCAATAGTCTTCGCACTCATTTGTGGATACGGCGCACAGAATTTGAAATTTTCTACAAATTATAGAGTTTTCTTTTCTGATAGTAACCCTGAACTAAAAGCTTTTGAATCATTTCAAAGTACATATACCAAAAATGACAATGTACTTTTTGTTGTTAAAAAGAAAGATTCAGGAAATATTTTTAATAATAGTGATTTATCAGCGATAAAAGAACTGACTGAGCAGGCTTGGCAAATTCCATTTGTAATAAGGGTTGATTCAGTAACAAATTTTCAACACACCAGCGCTATTGAAGATGACCTAGTCGTTGAAGATCTTATTAATGAGACAGATGCAGAAGAAACGTATTATCAAAGCAGGCTCAAAATTGCTTTGGAAGAGCCTTTATTACTGAATCAGTCCATCTCTAAAGATGGAAAAGTATCTGCAGTAAATGCGGTTTTACAATTTGCGGAAAAAGATTTGATGGAAGTTCCACAAGCTGTCAATTTTGCACTGGATATTGAAAGGAAAATTGAAGCTGATTATCCCAATCTTGAAGTATATGTTTCTGGTGTCGCAGCTCTTAATAACGCTTTTGCAGAAGCTGGAATGAAAGATGCCGGAACCATTACTCCTATTATGTTCTTAGTGATATTCGCCCTAGTTTGGCTAATCATCCGAGCTTGGAGTCCAACGGTTGCAGTGTTGATTTTGATTATCTTATCAACAATGGTTGGGATGGGGATTGGTGGATACGCAGGTATTGAATTAACCCCAATTTCAATGGCCGCACCAACTGTAATTTTAACACTCGCAGTTGCTGACGCAATACACATATACATCACCTTAAAAAGGTTAATGCAAGAAGGAATGGTCAAACAAAAAGCAATTGTAGAGTCTTTGAAAATAAATTTTCTTCCTGTGACAATAACATCTGCAACTACAATTGTTGGATTCCTTGCTCTTAATTTTTCTGACTCCCCACCTTATTGGCATCTTGGCAATATCACAGCAGTGGGCATTGGTGCCGCTTGGTTATTCTCCATTACACTTTTGCCAGTGATTATAAGCTTACTACCTTATAGTACCAAGGTAGTCTCAGAAAAAGAAAAGACTCAAAGTATTATGTTGAAGTTGGCAAATTTTGTTATTGATAATCACAAGAAAGTATTTATCGGAACTAGTGTAATAACACTAATTATTATATGCTTCATTCCGACAATTAAATTTGATGATCAATGGGTTGAGTATTTTGATGAATCTGTAAAATTCAGAAGTGACTCTGATGTTGTTTTAGATAATTTTGGAGTTTATCCAATTGAATATTCGATCCCTGCAAAATCAGAAGGGGGTATCAGTGAACCAGAATATCTGCAGAATATAGAGAAATTTATAATATATTTACGTGGGGTCAAAAATGTAGAGCATGTGTATTCAATCTCAGACATTATGAAGAGGTTAAACAAAAATATGCATGGTGATGATCAAAATTATTACAAAATTCCTGAAGAAAGAGAATTATCTGCCCAATATCTTCTTTTGTATGAGCTTTCTTTACCATACGGACTAGACTTAAATGATAGAATCAACATTGATAAGAGTGCTTCAAGGGTGACGGTTACCTTTGGTCGATTAACCACTGCTGAACTAAAGAATTTTCTTGTTCAGACTGAAAATTGGATGCAGGAAAATTTCCCTAATTACATGCAAACGAAACCAACTGGTGCCAGCGTAATGTTCACCTACATTACAGAAAGAAACATCAGTAGTATGATTACTGGGACGATGATAGCAATTTTTGCAATTGCTTTGATGATGATTGTCGCTTTGAGAAGCTTAAAATTGGGCTTGTTAAGTCTAATTCCAAACGGACTACCCATTCTTACCACCTTTGGTGCCTGGGCAATCCTAGTGGGTGATGTTGGGTTTTCAGTTGCTACAGTAGCTTCGATATCGCTCGGAATCGTAGTCGATGATACTGTTCACTTCCTATCGAAATATGTTCGAGCACGAGAAGATCGTCAATTAAGTGTTGAAGATTCGATTCGATATGCCTTCGATAATGTAGGAATGGCCATTGTCATCAATACCTTCATATTGGCTGTGGGTTTTGGAGTACTAACTAGCTCTACATTCAAATTAAATGTAGACATGGGACTGATGACAATTTTAGCAATTGTTTTTGCACTCATTTTAGATTTCCTACTTTTGCCTGCCATTCTTCTCTTCAAAAATGATTCTGCTGTTTCCAACAGTAGAAATGTCAATACTGTCCATCCTGCAACTTCTGGAGTATGAGGAGCGCACTATGTCAATCAATGCAACAGCAAATCATTCAAAAACTTTTTTGATCATTTCATTAATCTTTTTGCTTTCTCTTTCTGTAACAGCCTTTGGCGAATCACCCGAGGAAAAAGGTTTTGAAATAGCTGCTAGATCAGATCGATCTGACAACGGTTATGGAGACAGCAAAGTAGAAATGACAATGATTTTGAGAAATGCTGCAGGAGATGAAACGACAAGATCAATCAATTTTACTACTCTGGAAAGAGAAAATGAGGAGGTTGGAGACAAAAGTCTTGTGCTCTTCAACACACCTCGGGACATCAAAGGAACCGCTCTTCTTTCCCATGCACAGATTCTAAAACCTGACAATCAGTGGCTTTATCTGCCAGCCTTAAAAAGGGTCAAGAGAATTTCTTCAAGCAATAAGTCTGGTCCCTTTGTGGGATCAGAATTCGCTTTTGAAGATTTTACAGCTACTGAACTCAAAAAATTCTCATATAAATTTTTGAGAGAGGAGCCATGTGGAGAGTTGACTTGTGATGTTTTGGAAAGAGTACCTTTGTACAAAAAGTCAGGATATTCCAAACAAATAAGTTGGATTGACCAATCAATTTTTCAACTAAGAAAGTTAGAGTTTTATGACCGTAGAGGCCAACTGCTGAAAGTACTTGAAGCATCTGATTACAGAGAGTATTTGGATGGTATCTGGCGCTCTCACAGGTTTGCCATGAAAAATGTACAAACCAAGAAGCAAACAGACTTAATTTGGGCAGATTATCAATTCAAGACCGGATTGGCTGATAATGCTTTTGAGAAAGGAAAGCTGAGCCGGGTTCGGTAACTCATGTTTTCATTTTCTAATCTTTTCTTCGCAAACGTCCTTTTTCTCTGCTTCATCACCAGCAGTCTTTTTGGTAATGAAAATATTGATACCCGGTTATCTTTGGGGATTGAAACTAGATTTTTTAAGAACCCCCCAAAGTGGGTTGGACAATCTACGGATGATTTTCAAACCTCTGTCGAAGGGTTTTTTGAGGTATTCTATCCTTTAGATAGTAATCACTCCGTCACCATCAACCCTTTCTTCAGAAAAGATGGGATTGATGAGAACAGAGATCTCCTTGATATTAGGGAAGGATACTGGCTCTTTGAATCTGATCCAATAGAAGTTTTGGTTGGTGTCAACACTGTTTTTTGGGGTGTCGCCGAATCGATTAACTTAGTTGATGTTATCAACCAGACTGATGCTGGAGACTTCTCTGGGGACCAGAAATTAGGTCAACCAATGATAAATCTTCAGTTTCTTCCAGAGTACGGGACATTTTCTCTCTATCTCCTACCTTACTTTAGAGAGAGAAGTTTTTCCGGACATGAAGGACGCTTTAGAGGCGCTACTGAAATTGAAAATAATGATTCAGAATTTGAGTCCACAGATGCGCTACACAACTTAGATGTTGCTCTTCGATATAGTCACTACTTTGCTGATGTAGATTTTGGTCTGAGCTATTTCAAGGGAACCAGCAGAGAGCCCCTCATTTTACCAAACTCAGCAGCTGAATTACTTCCATATTATGGACAAATTAGTCAGATAGGTTTGGACTTCCAATACACATATGTTGACTTGCTTTTCAAAACCGAAGTCATTGTGAGAGACGGATTTTCAGAGACATATACTGCGGCTGTATCTGGTTTTGAATACTCCTTTTACCAGATATTTGATTCTGATTCTGATTTTTCAATTTTATTTGAATATCAGCATGATGACAGGTCTAAGTACGAACCCCAAACTCTTTCTGATCAAGATATTTTTGCGGGATACCGAATTACTCTTAACGACTTGTCCGACAGCTCTTTTCTGGGTGGAACTATCTATGACACGAGTAGGTATAACTCAACCACTTTTCTAGAATATGAAACAAGAATATACGAAAACTTTAGTCTTCAAGTTTCAGTAACTGAATTTTCTGGAGCTCAAACCTCAGATCCATCCTACATATTTGATTCAGATGACTTTGTCCAAATCAAGTTGACCTCCTATCTGTGAGGCTGAAACTTTAGATTTTTTCCCCAAGCCACGTACCTACACCGACAAATTATCAGCCATCAAATTAGTTAATAATTGCAAATAATCATGAGACTACGTTACTCACTGAATTTCTGCTAAACTGATTTCTTCGTTGATCCTCTTGCTTTACAATTGCCGATATTTTGCAAATTTTTACCTGAAATCAGCACAGTAATTGGTTTTGCAAATCGTTTAAAATCAGAATCGACTTGTCTTGCAGAACATCCCCCAGTAACTAGCTAACTCCCCATTGTTTTCAATCACATTTCTTGTGGTTCTTCAATCATTCAGTAAAGGTGAGTTCATGAAAAGCTTTCTTCCATTCATCAAGCGTTCGATCACAGCAGTACTTGCAGGAACACTGCTTTTTTCCACCCCAGTTTTCTCGCAGGAGTTCAGCTGGAAATTCAATAATGGCCTCCCTGAAAATCGTAATGAATCCAAGGAACTTGAACGCTTTGCCAACGATGTTGGTGCAGCTACAGACAACAAGCTACAAATCAAGATCTATCATGGTGGCTCTCTTGGTCTGAAAAACGAGGATGTCCTGCGTTGGCTTCCCACCGGAGCAGCAGAGATGGGCCTGGTCTGGGCCAATTACCTGGGACGGGATGCACCCGCAATGAACGCTGTTTACATTCAGGGTTCTGTGGGCTCCACAGAGGAACACCTGAAGGCGATCCCAGTGCTCAAGGATATCTATGCAGAAGAGTTGAAGGAGTGGGGAATCGTGCCTGCAGGATTCTTGGCTTTGCCGATTCTTTACGCTTCTATCTTTTGTCGTGATGAAGCAGTGAACACGCTGGAAGCACTACGAACAAAGAAACTCCGTGTCTGGAGCAAGGACATGGTCGAAACATTTGACAAGCTCGGTGTATCCGCACAGATCATTGGTCAAACTGAGATGTATGTTGCCTTGAAGACCGGGGTTGTGGATTGTGCGGTCTATCCAGCTCTGTACGCCAAGACCGTTTCCCTACAGGAAGTCACAGGCTTCGCTTCTTACCTCTATCCAATTGCTGGCCTTCCCTACGTTCTAGGAGCTTCTGAGCAACAGTGGAATTCGCTACCAGCTTCCATGCAGTCTGAAGTTAAGAAAGCAGCAGATAATCTCTTTGCACGGTCCACCGACTATTCTGATGACAACGAAAAAGAACAGAAGGCCCGTCAAGATTTGGAGCAAGCCGGGATCAAGTGGATAGCTGATTTTCCAGCTCAGGATCAGCGGGCTTTCCTCGATGCGGCAGCCAGTACCTGGCAAACCATGGCAGAAGAAGCCGGCGGTAATGCTCCAGCCAACAGAGCTAAGATCCTTAAAGCGGTCGGTCGCTGAATGATGAACAATTTCAAGAGAAGTCAACCAAATAAGTACTTTGTACCTGGCACTCCTCTCACTGTTCACTGAGAACCCATGTGCAGTTGATTTCAAGATGGATGGTCGCGCTGGCTGCCTTGGCAGGCTTAGGAATGGTTGTAATGGTTAGCGTGGGAGTAGTGATGCGCTATTTTCTCAACTCCCCGCTGAACTTTACCGAAGAGGTGGTCGGCTTGCTCCTGTCTGCCTCTCTTTTCCTGATGTTGCCCTACCTTACACTGCACGATAAGCACGTGCAGATCACACTGCTTAGACAGCATCCTTCTGAAAAGGTTCGCTGGGCACTGAGGATTCTCAAGCAGTTGGTCACCTTGGCCTTCTTTGCATGGATGCTCTATGAGACTCTTCCATGGTTAAAGTTTGCCATAAAGCTGAACCTCAAATCGGAGATCTCCCGACTTCCTCTACTTCCCTGGATGGCCATTCTCCCCATCTCGTTCTTCTTGACAGGCATCGCCAGTCTGCTCTGCCTTTGGAAGATTCATCGTTCTTCCCACGACTCCGCTTCATCAGGTTGAAGTCCAAATGTTTTGGACAACTCTTCTCAGCACACTGATCGCAACAGCTGCCAGTAGTGCTCCCCTCGGCGCAGCGCTCGGTTTGACCGGACTGATCATCCTTCAGTTCTTTGTAAATGGTGCGACTTCCCTAGCTTTGAACGCTGTCTGGAACGTCCTCAATGAGTTTACTCTGAGTGCGATTCCTTTGTTCATCATCATGGGAGAAGTGATGCTGGCTTCTGGAGTCAGTCAACGCATTTACGCAGCCCTGTCAACTGTCTTCAATCGAGTTCCTGGAAACCTGCTACACACTAATATCGCAGTCTGCACAGTCTTTGGGGCAATCAGTGGTTCCAGCCTATCCACTGCAGCTGCTGTCGGAGCAGTAGCCTATCCAGAGATGAGTCAGCGAGGTTATGATCGACGAATGGTGGTTGGAAGTCTGGCTGGCGGTGGAACCCTCGGTCTGCTGATTCCTCCATCCTTATCTTTGTTGATTTATGGTTCACTGACAGAAACTTCGATTGGTCAACTCTTTTTGGGAGGAATCATTCCAGGACTGTTGATGGCGCTCTGCTTCATGGCCTACATCCTTGTGCGCTGTCTGAGGGATCGAACTCTATATCCCACAGAGCTAGAGCTGCAGCTTCCCTTTCTCCAAAAGCTTAAGAGTTTATTGAGCATCTGGCCCGTTGCCGGGCTGGTCTTTGCGGTGATGGGCACAATTGTGCTGGGGATTGCTACCCCAACAGAAGCTGCCGGAGTTGGGGTTGTCAGCGCAATTGCCTTGGGCTTTCTCTGGGGAGACCTAACTTTTCGTAAGCTAGTGGACTGCTTTCGCCAGGCAGCCATCACCTATGGATCGATTGGCTTTGTAGTGGTGGGGGCTGTGATACTCGCTCAATCCATCAGTATTCTGGGAGTACCTCAAGCCTTGATTGAGGCTATCGAAGAGTTGGGTTGGGATCGCTACTGGGTGCTGTTGTTGGTAATTCTCTGCTACGTTCTACTGGGATGTCTGTTTGATGGCTTGTCCCTGATGGTGATGACACTACCGATTGTCTTTCCTCTGCTCACAGGATTGGGTTTTGATCCAATTTGGCTGGGGGTCATTGTCACGATCCTGATTGAGATCGGCCAGGTGACCCCGCCTGTTGGTTTGAATCTCTCAGTGATTGTTGCTGTCACCAACCATGAAATCGGCTTGGGCAAAACCGCTTTGGCAACCGTTCCCTATTGGCTGCTGCTCTTGCTGGGAATTCTCGTGTTGACCCTCTTCCCCAATCTTGTTCTTTACCTGCCACAAAATCATTTCTGAATCACTCCTTAACCCTGCACGGCGATGACAGATCATCGTCTCAACTTTAGGTTAGAGTTGCTAGCTTGCGGGGCCGAAGCCAGTAGGCCAGCGGATCTCTGCATGGGATTCAAGGTGCTGTTCAGCCACCTTCAATAACCAGAAATCAGAAAAAGCTCGGCTGTGTACCTGGACGCTGAGTGGTAATCCTTCGCTAAAACCAATCGGCACTGTCAAACCAGGGGTTCCCATCAGTGCAGTAGTACAGTGATAAGTTCCGTTGTAAGTTCCATAGCTAACTCGTTGCCCATTCACTTTGAAATTCCAGTTCATCCGAGTTCTCTCAAAAGCAGGCCCAGGCATGTTTGGAAGCATCCAGAGATCATACTTGTCATAGAACTTTGTCACCTGTTCCCGAATTTCTTCGAGTCGCTCCAAGGCTTTTTGAAAATCCTGCTCTGACGAATGAAATCCTCTTCGAAGATTCTGAGCGATCCAGCCGCCACCCATTCGCATCTGTAACACATAGAACAACAAGATGGAGTTGAGGGGTTCCGTTCGCATCAACTTGGGGAGTGAGATACTGGCGAGATGACCAGTGATCAGCGCCCACAATTCAAAACACTCCGCCATGTCGACCTCAGGTGCACAATCTCTTGTCACCTTGTGACCATCTTTACTCAGTTTGTTCAGAAAAGATTCGATCACTGCTTGAGTCACTTCGTTGGCGGTGATGTCCAGAATTGTGTCGGTTTGGGCAATACGGAGTTTTTCAGGGACCGGAGGTGTATCCTGTCTCTGCTCAGGGGCTAAAACAGAGAGCATCAAGTGGAGATCGGTAATGCTGCGACCCATCGGCCCACAGACGGTCAGAAAAGAAGGAGCATCAGGAAAATCTTCAGGCCCCACGTCATTCATGGGCAGGAGGCCGTCAGTGGTACGCAGTCCAAGGATTCCGCAGCAGTGGGAAGGGAGTCGAATAGATCCAGCCAGATCAGAGCCCATGTCCAAAGGAGTCATTCCGGTTGCAATTGCCGCAGCTGCACCTCCAGAAGATCCACCAGGAGTCCGAGAAAAATTCCATGGATTAACTGTTTCTGGATAGATTGGGTTCCGACAGTTCCAGTCATAGCATCCAAACGGAACGTTGGTACGTCCAAGGATGATGGCTCCTGCTCTTCGTAGCCGTGCTACCAACTCACAGTCCTTGGAAGGCTTGTAATTCCAGTACTGTGGTAGTCCCAGGGTCGTTCTCATTCCTTTGACGATCGCATGATCTTTCAGAGTAATCGGCACACCGTGCAAGGGACCAATTTCGTTGTTACCGGCTGACAACTCTTGATCGGCTTGCCTTGCCCTCACAAGTGCCTCCTCTTCGTCTAGAGCACTGACCGCCTTGATTTGAGGATTGTGGTGCTTGATCTGAGTGAGATGTGCCTGCACAACAGTTTCTGCAGTGACCTCTCTTTCGCGAATCAACTGAGCCAGTTCCCAAGCAGGACGGTGAGTCCATGTCAATAAGGACGGGTAGTCCTTAGACGTTGTATTCATTGAAATCTACTTGGTTGGAGCAAGGCCATGCTCTCTTTTGGGGACAACACTTTCTGCATTTTAAGGCTTTCCAGACGTCTTGCGGAAGGAACTGTCAGGACTCCCTTTGAAGCATTTCATAATCCAAGGATAAGCATTTGTCACAAAATATCCGTAATGACCATTGATCATCATTCCGTTGCATTCATCCAGATCTCCACTACCTTGTTTGTATTCATAATCATCGATATAAGTACCACTATAAGTTCCTCCTGGGAACGCACTTTCTCCTGACTTGCTTTGCCGCATACCGCCATCGTCTACAAGGACATAGCTTGAAGTGACTCTGCGTATGCTTACATTGTCATCGATGAAAGGTCCGTAAATCGGAAAGCCATCGGCTGCAAATCCAATCACTCCCGAAGCCGTTTGCCCTGAAGTGTCGTACATAGCTAGAGGATCACCATGATAATGGTAGGCTCCATCCGGTTGTGTATGAGCGTTGTGAGAATCCGTTCCAAACTGATTCTGGGGAGACATGGGGTCATAGCGCCATGGAATATTCGTCTCAAAGCAGCCAATCTTTTCCTGACCCAACGGCTCGTTACCAACTCCATAACAAGCTGCAGCAAGCAGATCGAGCTTGGCTCCATTTAAAAAAATCGCATTATCGTATTGCAGAGTAAGTTGGGTGGTACTGTTTGCTGTAGATGGTGAAACAGGAATACTAAAAGTTTCGTTGACCATGCCAATCGCTGTTGCAAATGCCCCAGTATCATTAACATCATGGTTAGGAATCGAGTTGCTGCTGATCGTGCAGGTGCTGCCATTCGCAGTAATGGAAAGTGATCCTGACAAAGTACGGTTATTGCCACGGTCTTTGATCGTGGAAGTGAAATCACCAACGTAGGCACTGCATGAAGGATTTGTCTTCGTGAAGATATAGTTTGTGATGTCCGTTGGTGTAGTATTGTTGTCCTGGGAATCAGTGTTCACATTTTGATCTCCATCTTGATCTACAGGTGTACCGACATCATCAGACACGGAATCATTATTTGAAGTTCCAGCATTTTCTGTTGTCTGAGGCTCAGATTCTTGTGCAGTATCCCTAGTTGATGTGCTGTTGTCACTTCCGCTGGAAGAACCACCACTGGAACAAGAAACCAAGGCGGCCGTCAATAATGAAAACAGACTGAATTTTATGAATCGTTGCATGAGAAGGCTCAACAAGCTTAGTGAGGTTAATGAAGTGAAAAACTGAATAAAACTGACTGAAAGTAGGTAGTACCTGTTAAAAAGAATCGACGCAGGAAAAAATTAAAAAGAGAATCCGAACAAGGTAAGGTCATCTCTTCTTTTGTTATCAGCCTGGTAGTTATTCAGATCTTTCATGATCCATTCAATAGCCTCAGCCACCGAGTTGGAAGACTTGATTTGACGCAGGAGACGCTTCTTGCCATACATTAGATTCTTTGCTCCACCGACTTGATCGGTGATTCCATCCGAGAACAGATAGAAGCTCGAATGTTCATCGAGCTTAGTTTCAGTTACTTTAAATGGGATTGGGTGTTCTTTGGAGTCATAGCCTAAACTGACCTTGTCTCCTTTCATCTCTTTTACCTCTGCCCCCGTTTTCTGATACAGATTTGATTTGGCTCCTGCAAAGCGTAAGATTCTCTCTTTCTTCGAAAAACAACAAACTCCACAATCCAGCCCAAAATTTGTGCTATCTCCAGCACTTAACTTAAAGGTTTGGCTCAATAAATCGTCAAGTTGATCTAAAATTCGATCTGGCTGACTGAGATCATGTAGTGAAGCGATACGATCCAAGATTGTACTGGAGATGAGTGTCATAAAAGCTCCAGGGATTCCGTGTCCTGTACAGTCTGCAACAACCAGTGCTGTCCAGTCTTCCTGCTGTTGGGCCCAATAGAAATCCCCACCTACGATGTCCCTGGGCTCCCAGATGTAGATCAGTTCATTGAATCCATAGTGGCTTGGTTCAATTCTGGGTAGAATTGATGATTGGATCACGCTGGCCGATTGAATACTGTCTGTAATTAGGTTGTTGGCCTTTTGAAGATCAAGAGTCCTTTCTCTAACTTTATTATCAAGTTCTGTATTCAAGGACTGTAGATTATTCATTGCATTATCTTTAAACGCTTTTATTCTCTCTTCTAACGCTAAATTAATTGCAATTGGGCATAGTATCAAAAGTATGCCACCTAATGGCAATGCAACAAGATTAATAATTTCAAGTCCAAAGTAGCCTTTATTTGCCAGATTAATAATTATTGCCATAATCCCAAAGGAAACAACAGGAATCGTAAGCGCAAAAACGATGTAACCTGAGGCTTTATCTCCTGATTGCCAAGATTTGAATGAAAGAAATGCGAAATAAAGTAATAAAATAATAGTAGGTACAAACTGTAAAACCATTCGAAAATATCCAATGCCTAATGGTTGAATTGGATACTTTTCAAGGTTAGTAAAATATTCACCATCAGGAAATTCGAATGATCTAATAAAGTAGTAAAAAATAATCAATAAATGTAAAATAATTAAGCTATTGATTAATTTACTTATAATTTTGGAATCAAGATTTAAGAAATTTCTGAAAAATTGAATGATTGAAATCAATACACAGCTAAATATTAGTTGTCCTATGTGGGGATTACCGCGAAAACCAATGGTATAGCCAGATAAATAGATTGCAGAAAATACCAGAGTAAATAGTAAAATTGTCAACCATAAATAGTTCGAATCTCTTGTCACAATAAATGATGATATGCTATTTAGAAAAAGATAAATAAGTATTGCATAAAAGAAGATATTTCGCATGATTTGAAAGAAGGCCTGAGATTGTAGATTTTCCCAGCTATCGATACCAAATGTCACATGCCTGGTTGATAGTGTTCTATGGAGAGGTTTAAACCTATAAAAACTATAGATTGTAGTTATTTCATTGATTGGCATCACAATCCGATATCGAAATTGGATTCTATCAATACCAATAAAATTATAGGAATCATCATTAAATTTAATATAATCATATTCTTGAATTCCTTTCGAATTAACTGCATATAATTTCTTTTCAAATGTAGTCCAATGACGAACACCAAGATCAGATTCATCAGTTTGATTAAGAACTGCTAATTTTACCCAGAAACCATTATAATACGAATGTATATTCTCAATTTCACCTTTCCAATTTGCTTTCTTAAGGTCAGATAGACTAGTTGTTTCATCCATGCCTTCAAGATACTGAAATTGCTCGATTGGAATCTTTGAATCACCAGTGTAAACGTATGGACTCCCAAGGGCACAAGTACCCGCAATGTACAGGGAGAATATTGTGATGCTGGTGATTAGGTAAGTAAGAACTGACAGACGAACCATATGATCTCCAGTTATCCTATTTTCTAAAATAGAGGATTATTTTTTGATCCCTCTGATCAGATTAGACCACCAATCAATAGTCACTGTTTGGTCTTCCAGTGAAATTAATTGACCCAGTTTGGGAGTCATTAATTTCACACCATGTATTTTAGAAAACTTGACGCTCTCTTGAATCGGGTCATACCAATTGTGGATTGCAAGATTAAACATACCCCAATGAACAGCGACCAAATAGCGTCCCTTGAGATCAATCGAAGCCTGCACTGCTTCCTCAGGTAGATTATGCACTTCCCGCCACCGCACGTTGTATTGCCCACTATCAATAAATACCAAATCAATGGGTCCGAACTTGTCTCCAATTTGTTTGTAGTGGACGTCGTACCCTGAATCCCCACTGAAGTAAAAGCTGACATCTGCTGACTGAACAACCCAAGAAGACCAAAGTGTTTGAGATATATTAAAGAGAGCCTGTCTGCCGGAGAAGTGTTGGGCTGGTGTTGCAGTGAAGGTAACCTGATCGAATGATGTGGACTGCCACCAGTCTAATTCAACCATCTTCTCTTCACTCACCCCCCAGCTTTTCAAATGAGATGTAACCCCTAGTGGTACAATGAATTTTGAAACTTTGTTACTCAAGTACTGAACAGTATTCATATCAAGATGGTCATAATGGTCATGGGAGATCAAAACGACATCGATTTTTGGTAACTCATTGAGCTCAAGAACAGGTGGTTGAAATCTAGGTACGATGAAATTGACAGGCGAGGCTGAAGGTGAGAAGACGGGATCTACTAAGATGATAGTGTTCTGAATATTTATCAGGAGGGTTGAGTGACCAAACCAAACAAATTTTATGCTTCCAGTCGGCTTTAAAAACTCCTTGAGATCAGGAGGCCGTATTTCGGGCAGTACTATCTCAGGAACAGTTTGATTGGGATTAAAAAGCATATTATTGGAAAATCGCTTCATGGGATTCTTCCAGAAGCTATCTCTCTTCCGCATTTCTGCAAAAATATTTTCTCTACGATTTTGGAACCTTTTGTTCTCAGTGGAATAGTTCGGGGACTTCATGAGTTCGTCCAAGTGGGTTCCACTTGGATTTTCGCCCAATTGAGAGCATCCCGAAAATGAGTGGATCAAGCCAATAACCAGAGCACAAACACTGATTTTTCTAATAATTTTCATGGGGTGGCTAAGGAGAGTGGGGCGGTAGGAAAGCGATTGGGAAAAAACTATTCAAGAAGAGTTAGTACTTCTTTGATTTTCTTCCTGACGAGAGCCCGATTTTCAATTTTGCTTTGGTCTAGAATTAACGAAAGTCCTGGAATCTGATGTTCAGTCAAACCAAACTGATCAGCTTGTTCCATCATGAGTCCCTCGACTTTATAAGTCTGCACAGGGTACGAGACACCTTTGACCTTGATCGTGTTATTCTTTGAGCAGTTGATCTCACTTCGCACATGAAGATAGGTGTCTTCGGAAATAAGGATCGAGTTTGGCTTTGCATTGCTTTCCAGCCTAGAAGCCAAGTTTACCCCGTTACCAATCACAGTATAATCTAACCTATCTTCGGAACCAAAATTCCCAACGGTACAGATCCCAGTGTGGATCCCCATTCTCGCATTGAGTGGGAGAGCAAGGCCTTTATCTTTCCAGATCGCACGAACTTCAGCCAATTGGTCGACCATCTCCATTGCCATCCTGACACAATTGACGGCATCAGCTTTTTCCCCCTTACTGGCTGGGTCACCAAAGAAAATCATGATTGCGTCGCCAATATACTTGTCGATTGTTCCTCCCCACCGTAACGCAATTTTAGACATTTCAGTGAGATAGTGGGTAAGCAACTCTGTGAGTACTTCGGGTTCCAATCTTTCTGTCAGTTCCGTAAAGCCTTCGAGATCAGAAAAGAAAATTGTCAGGAGTTTTCTTTGAGTCTGAACTTTCACATCAAGTTCACCGGTAAACAGAGAGTTGTAAACCTCCGGGGAGAAGTATTTTGAAAGTTTCGTAGAAAAATTGGCTAATTTAGCATTGGCAACACTGAGTTTTTTTTGACTTTTATCACTCAATCGAATGAGCCGATTTTGCTCCTTATTGAGCTTGATGTACGCCTTGAGTAGTTCTGCATAGTGACGCGCCTCAATTTCTTCTTCTGAATCAACTCGTTGTTTACCCTGCTCAATAATCGATTCTTCATGAGAAAGTAAATCAGTCATCAGAGTAACTCATTAACTTAAAGTTAGCATTCTCAATGTCATCTGAAAAATCTTCCCCAAATTCTTCCATAGTGTCATCTTCCTCGTGGTAGTGCCATTCAATATTGATCTCTCTGTTCTCTCCCATTTCATCGATAAGCTCGAAAAGCTTCATCAGCACTCGAGCACTTGAACTATTGAAATAAGTTAGTTTGAAAACGAATGTTGCAGGTTCTTTAGAATCATTTTGTGAATATTGTTGGATTGATTCTAAAATTGGCCGATAAAACTCATCTGAGTGCTCTGGGTAGGATTCTCCACCGAATAAGAATGAATGATTACTAAAATCAAACTTGATTTCGGGTGTTGTCTCAGTAGCTTCAATTTCTAATGTTTCCATTTTCTCTACTCAAATGATAGCGTTGATGCAGAAGAAGGTATAATCAGCACTTACTTCTTCAAATGAAAACTCTAATGGATATCCTGCTCTTCTAGCCATTTCTAAAAACCCTAAACTAGCACCTTTACTTCCCTCTTCAGGACCTGCCATCATCTGTTTTTTGTATAATTTCTTTAGTTCATCCTTATCTTTACCTTCAATCACTTGTACTCTTTCCCTCATCCTCTCTACATCTTTATTGAAAATTAGATTACCGCATTGGACTGTTATTCCATTGTGATGATGCCCGATTGTGATTATACCGTACCGAACCTCATTTTCTAACTCATTAGAATCACCAATTGAATCTGCAGAATATCTGATTACATTTTGAACTCCTTCAACAAAGATGGAAAACACTTTTTTAGTTTTTCCAAGTTCTGTTTCTTCAGCTTCTAACTTCTTTTTAATTGTTTCACCAATAGCTACTAAAATTTTCTGAGTTACATATCCACTGTAACAGAACATGATATCATTTTCTTTTAATGTTTTTTGGAGTTCATAGAACTTAATTGAGTCCATTTTACCTCTATTCAACTGATACAGTTTTCATATTATTATTTATCTGAAATCCAAAAAGTGAAATATCATCCCTCCTTTTATTCGTACCCTGGTATTGCTCAAAATCCTGAGAGATATTTTGAATAGTCAAATTCAAACTATCAGCCTCATTGATCTTCCGAATAATCCTCTTTTTGCCATACATGATTTTCTTTGGACCACCAATTTGGTCAGTCAATCCATCTGAAAACATATAAAATGTTGGCTCATCAGTTAAACTTACTTCATGCACATCAAAACTTTGGGGATGTGGTTTAGTAACATAACCTAAGCTCTTCTTATTGCCTTTTAGCTCAAGTACATTGTTAGCTACTTTGTAGTACAGATTCATCTTAGCTCCAGCAAAGCGGAGTAAATTCTCCTGATCCGAAAAACAGCAAACTCCCCCATCCAACCCAAATTCAGTTCCTCTGTTCTCATCAAATTTGAGAGTCTCTTCCAATAGAAAATCCAATGAATTCAAGATCTGATCTGGTTGGCTGAGATCCACAATCTCTTTAACTCGATTCAGCAGAGTTGTGGATATCAGTGTCATGAATGCCCCGGGTATGCCATGACCAGTACAATCTGCCACTACCAAACACGTCCAGTTTTCTTTCTTACCCACCCAATAAAAATCCCCACCCACCACATCTCTAGGCATCCAAATGTACTTCAACTCATCAAAACCATGCTCTGGATGATCAAACTTTGGTAGAATTGCGTTTTGAATCATACTAGCTGAATCAATACTTTTCGTAATTAATTGATTTGCCTCAGTCAGGGCTTTTGTTCTGGACAGTACTTTCTCCTCCAAAAGATCAATCGCACTTTGCTTCATATCATTCAATTTCTGAGCGAGGGCCATTCCAAGCATGATGAGTATCAGTAAGAATGCGAATACTTGTACTACATCTTTTATGACTTTCAATGTGTAACCTGTCTCAAACAAAAACCACATATCAATAAATGCTGTTGGAAATATAACTACAGGCACCAAAAAAGTAAAAAACAGAAACTTTGCGACCTTATCACCCCTCCTCCACAATAAATAGGAAATACAAACAGCTGATACTAATATTAAACCTATTGGAATAAGTGCTAAGTTCATTGGAATTGTACCGACACCCCAAGGATGATGTGGGTATTTAATTATATTTTTGTAAAGTTCAGTGTTTGGGTATTGGAGAGAGTCATAAAAATAGACCAATGCACATAAAATATAAAATTTTGTGATAATATCATAAACATTATAAGTTTTAGGAAATATCTGTTTAAATGAAAGCAAATTTTGAAAAAATTTTATTAAAACAATTGACATAACACTTAAGCCAATTGCCCCATAAATATAGTTAAGTCTTACACCAAATGTAGAGCTAAGTATCCAAGTAATGAATGGGTATAGCCCAACCAAAAGTGTTATTGAAATCCAGAGATACGATCTTTCTTTAGAAACCAGAAAATAAAATAAAAAATATAAGCTAAAACAAATTAGCATTGAGATCATTACGACATATCCCAATAACCTCATGACTTCGTTAAATTCAATATCTTGCCACAATCCAATTGCCATCCAGTCCAGACCACCTTCAAAAATTTGATTTCGATCTAACGGCTGACTTCTAAAATAACTGTAGATTTCGACTGGTTCATCTTTTGGCATTATTATTTTATAATTATACCAAAGGCGATCTTCTGATCTATGTGTATAATTATTATATATTGAACGCACCAAAGGAAAACTATAAATTTTTTCAAAATTTTTATAAATGATTCTTTTTTCAAAATTCCACCTGTGAACTAACCCTAAGTTTACCTCATCTAACTTATTTTTGATTTTTAATCGAACCCAGTAACCATCGTAGAATGATTGAGGATTATTCATTTTTGATGTCCAGTTAGCTTCTGCTAATTCCTTGTAATTTAATTGGTGACTGACACCTTCTAAAAAAGAATAATATTCCCTAGGTACGTTTTTTTGTTCTTCTGATGTGATTAAATAGATTTTTTCTCCATTTTCAAAAGCAACAAGTTGATTCTGGTCAAGAAGCACTATGATAATTGTGAAAAAAATTATTTTTTTCATAAAATTTTTAATACTAAAAATCTATTAAATTTATTATGATTCGCTTACGAGCGATGATTTCTTAGAATATTTCTTAGAAATTCTATAGATTTCTGGAAAAAATCCAGATTAGATTTTGGTGATATGGATCTAGTATAAATACTAATTTTTGCATAACCACGAATTAAATTGGGTTCCTATTCAATAGGAACCCAATAAACGAAGCACTTTGATTGGAATTATTGCCCAGGCCCTTTATAATTGGCACTACCGGCTTTAGACATCACTTCAGTAACCGTTTCTTGAGCGATACAGGGAATCGTTTCAACATCCTGTATCATTCCTGCCATCCAGGCACTAGCAATGACAGACATAAAAGCAGCCTCAGAGGGCGCCTCACCCGCTACGATAGCATCCCACTTGCCATGGGTAAAACCAAAGAAATGGAGTTTACCTCCAACACTGGCCATGGCTGTGGCAATGGCAGCTGCCCGATCTGAATCCGGGTTTTTCATCAGTGCTTCCCAATAGGCTGGGGTCACCTTTACATTTGCAACGGCTTTGTACATTGAACTCCTTTCTTTTGCTCTTGATCAAAATGGTTGGTGCTAAAAATCTCTCTACTCTTTACGATTACTCTCTGTCAGTAGAAGAGACTGGCAGAATCTAGACTATTCAGAGAAATTTGTCTACCAATCAGTAGTCGTTTTATATGTCTATCCGGAAATAATTATTAATATTTCAAATACAATTTCCCTTTTGAAATAACTTCCTTTCACAAACTTCTCTACTTTTTGGAATGCTTTTTACTACTAATGTACTAATCTAATTATTATTCTTTAACCCAAGATCAATTAGAAAGATTTCTAAGTTCAATGAAAGTCACATTGAAAACATCCATAGAAAGTGATGATGTACTAAGCCGCCGAACTATGCTTCGGCACTTGTTTTATCAAGCTGTTCTGATCGGAGTTGGTACAGTTCTTCATCCTCATGCTGCAAGTGCGATGAAGACGACTCTGAACAATGAAGATTTGCTGAATTGTCATAACGCATCACCAAATGCAGCAATACCTAAATCTCTTGCAACCAATCTCAAAGAGCTTGGTCCTTTGCAAGCACCTGATCAGAACGGAGTTCGACTTCCTAAAGGTTTCAGGAGCCGTATTGTTGCTGAGTCAGGTAAAGCTCCGATGGGATCCTCCTATATTTGGCATGGAGCTCCTGATGGGGGTGCTGTCTTTGCCAAAAATGATGGGGGTTGGATTTACGTTAGTAACAGTGAGTTGGATGATGGGAATGGGGGCGTTGGGGCGTTGGAGTTTGCCTCAGATGGTAGGGTAGTCAACTCTTACAGCATACTGAACAACACATCTCGCAATTGTGCTGGAGGAGTTACTCCCTGGAATACTTGGCTTTCCTGCGAAGAGTTTGAGGGTGGAAGTGTCTGGGAGTGTGACCCTTATGGCATCAAATCTCCGACCGTTTATCCTGCGCTTGGCTGTTTCAACCATGAAGCTGTTGCAGTCGATCCATATGGAAAGCAGCTCTACCTCACAGAAGACAAACCAGATGGTTGTTTATATCGTTTCACACCAGCGAGTTATCCTGACCTCACATCCGGAAAGTTGGAGGTTATGAGATTAATTGATGAAGAATCTGGTTCCACCGAATGGCTTAGAATTCCTGATCCTTCTGCAGTCACCTTAGCCACACGCAAGCAAGTGCCTTCAAGCACCCCATTCAATGGTGGTGAGGGCATCTGGTTCCACAGTGGGATCATCTACTTCTCAACAAAAGGTGACAACAGAATCTGGGCATACGAGACACTCAGTGGGACACTCAATATCATCTACGATCGAAATTTTTCGTGTACACCAATTCTCAGTGGAGTCGACAATTTAACGGTATCACCAAAGGGCGACATTCTGGTGGCTGAAGATGGTGGTGATCTTGAAATTGTAGTGATCGGAGCTGACGGTGTAATAACTCCTGCTGTTCAGTTAGTTGGTCATGACAATTCTGAAATTACAGGGCCTGCTTTCTCACCTAGCTTTGATCGCTTGTATTTCAGTTCCCAGCGGGGCACAAAAGGGCTTTTGAACTTCTGGGGTAATGACACAGGAATCACATTCGAAATTCAAGGTCCTTTCTTCAACATTTGAAAAATTGATATCGATAAGCACCAATGAGTTGTATAAATTAAAATTCAAAACCAATTCTGTAACAACAACCTGCATTAGAAAGAGCTGAAATAAGTATTCTACCTCAAATGCAAATTAGGCATCACTAGCCCAAAAACTAAATAGTAAAATCAATGATTCTTATTTTCCAAAATTAGGCAAAAATGAAACATGATGATCTGGAAAGACTTTCTTCGACCAGAAATTGTCCAAATGGTGACCTGAGTGGTGGCGATCTGAGTGGTGCTTATTTAAGGGGTGTTAAGCTACAAGGAGCAAATTTGAAAGATGCGGACTTCTCAAGCTGCGATATGGAGAGCGCCAACCTCCAAGGGGCTGATCTCTATGGAGCTAATCTCGAGAGTACTAAATTACGTTTCGCCAATTTGGAAGGGGTTAACCTAGAAAATGCCCGACTCGATCAAGCAGATCTGCATGGGGTAAATCTGAAGGGTGCTCGAATGGTGGCAGCGAACCTCGTTGATGTAGATCTGCGTTTTGCCGATCTAGAAGGATGTGATCTGCGTAGAGCTCATCTCGAAGGAGCTAATTTCAAAGAGGGAAACCTGAAAAATACCAACCTGGGAGCCGCTAGTCTGAAAGGAGCCGATCTCTCATTTGCAGAAATGGAAGGAGCCCAACTCTGCAATACCACTATGCCCGATGGGGAGATTATTTACAAAGACTGCTGAATGCCCACCTTGAGATCCGCTATCTTCTCAGCACAATCCTTGCTTCTTAAAAAGTAACAATTTGCCGTTGTTCAAGATCAGCAATTTTCCCAAATCGGTCTCCAAACCAGCACTAGTCTCTTTGAAATGACTTTGATCCAGACAGGAGTTGGTTATTGTCAATGGTCCCTCAAGATGGTGTGGATGGATTCCACCAGACCCAATGGGGACGCCAGAGGATCAGCAAGCGTCTACATCTCAATAGCATAGAGAAGCCCAGTCCAAGGCTAAACAGCATCAGCAATGGAATTGGATTCCAGGAAAGCCAGTGAAACCCCACCAGTCCTGCCAGCAGTCCAAAAACAACCAGATCCACTGTGACACTCTCTTGACTCGTGAGGTGCTGCTGCATGTTCCTGAGGATGAATTCTGAGGAAAAGATGGTGATGGCGCAAAAGAGCCAACTGGTGGAGAGTTCCAAGTAGATTCCTAACAGCACAAGCAGGCTGCCCCCAATGCCGAAAACCAGAAATTCTCTGGGCAATGCGCCCATTCGTTGCAGACAGGTGATGACAGTCCCGAAACAGCCCAGGGCGAAGCTAGCCAGGAGAAATTGATAGATTGGCCAGCCAAGTGCAAAGTGCCAAAGGGCTCTTCCACTCTCAGGAACGCAGAAGGCAAGCATGACAATCATCAGTACAACACCTTCCAGGGAGCCAATTTTTCCGAAGTATAGTTCCCGGCGTACTCGCTGCTCAACATAGGTTGCTGCAAAAGCGAGAAAGTTTAACCAAGTCAACACGAGAAAGAGTCCATCCAACGGCAGATGCAGACACTTGAATCCCAGGTAAACAACAATCGCTCCGTTGAAGACATCACTGAAGTGATCCAGCCACTCTCCCAAAGGAGAGCTTGTTTGGGTCAACTTGGCCTGCAGACCATCAAAATGATCAAAGACCACGTAAGCTGTAATCACCATGACAGCAGCACCAATCTCTGCAGGAGAGGGTAATTCCAAGGTCGTGAAGTAGAGGAAGATGCTCCACATCACTACGATAGAGATCAAGGTGAGATAATTAGCAGGGACTCCATAAGGAATCCAACGATGCAAAGGAATGAAAACATGCTTCTTGAGGACGGGCAGCAGCACTGACTCATCTACACAATTATAACGATATTGCTCACTCATTGGTTCACGATGTTTCTACAAGATCTGAAAAAAGCAAAACCAGTCCTACAGGAGGTGTTGGGGCATTACCTGATCTTTCTAGCGCTCTTTTTCTGCTTCCGCCTCGCAGTGTTGCTTCAATACGGAGAGCTATTTACTGAACTGAGTTGGGGACAGCTTGCGCTCAGCCTTTTGGAAGGAACCCGCTTCGATTTGGCATCCACCACAATCTTGCTGCTAGTCCCGATGCTGGTGCTGACCTTTCCACTGCGCTTCACAGGATCATCCATCTACCGCAAGCTGATCCAGGCTATTGTCTACTTGCAAATGTTGGGTCTGATCATCTTCTTGAGTGCGGACTTCATTTACTTCAGTCACGTCAAACGCCACATCACCAATGAGCTACTCTTCTTAGCCAATGATACAGAATATCTGCTACTGGAAGCGAAAGCACAATGGCCCACGATCTTGGGAGTGTTGATTGCCGCCGTTCTCTGCTTCCCTTTATTTCTCAAGTGGCATCGTCGACACAACTTGGCAGGCGTTCGCTCCTGGAGTGGCTACCTGATGAGTTTCCTGATCATGGCTGTGCTGGCTCGTGGTGGAGTACAAATGAAACCGATTGCTGTAATTGATGCCTACCGTCATGGCAACGGCAGCATGGGCAATCTAATCCTTAACGGCATGTTTTCGGCCTCTCACTATAGCATCTCTGGACACTTCATTGAGCGGAAAATCACGAATGAAAAGGAATACCTAAGTACCCTTGGCATTGCAGAACCACAAGATCCAACCTATCCACTCGAACAAAAACCTGTCCGAAGCAGCAGTACCAATCCAGAGTTGAACCTAGTGGTCGTCATGGTCGAAAGCCTCTCCGCTAAGTATATTGATGGACTGTCCGGCGGAGGCTACGGAATCACTCCGGAACTGGACAAACTCATCACAGAGAGTCGAGTTTTCACCAACTTCTTTGCCAATGGTCAACGTAGTGTGGATGGGGTGCAGTCCATCCTCACCGGAGTGCCACCACTACCTGGCATTCCAGACATGACAGCGTTGACAGCCAACTACCCTCGGCTTGGCAACATGGCAAGAGCCAACGATATTCGAACCGTCTTCGTTAGCTCCACGAATAGGGAGTCCTTTTCACTAGATCTGATAGCCAAATCTGCTGGCTTCAACGAGTACTTTGGGCGAGAGGACTACCCTCTGCTGCTCCCCTATCCAGCAGAAGAAGTCCAGCGACCCTTGGGCTGGGACTATGAAGCGATGATGTATCTACTGCAGCAGCTGCAGGAATCAGATGGCCGCTTCTTCGGTTACATCAATGCCAGTTCGGACCACACCCCCTTTGCCAAGCTGCAGGAACCCTTCACAGGTTTCGAACACGGAACGGATACCGAGGGTGGTTACCTGAACATGCTGCATTACACCGACTGGGCGATTGGCAAGTTCATCGAGGAATTCAAGCAGCATCCACAATTTGATGACACGGTCTTCATCATCACGGCGGATCACGCGATGGCTCACTTTCAATCGAACGAACCCTACGAGCGCTTTCGGATTCCACTGTTGATCTATTCCCCCAAGCACGTGAAACCTGGGATTTCTGAAAACTATAGCTCACAGATCGATCTGCTGACCACAATTGTCGATTTGCTTGAACTGGAGGGGACCTACAGCAGCATTGGCAGCAACCTGCTGGAAGAGAAACCACAGTTTGCAGTAGTCAAGGAGGGGGCACTGATCAACATCTTCAGCCCACTTGGTTTTCTGCAACACTCGCTGGGCCGAATGGTTCATTATCAGTCAGCAGCAAACCAACCGTCCGAGCAGGATCGCCAGCAACTGGAGGATCAGGTTCTGGCATTTGATCACCTGACCTATCTATTGCTCACGGCGAACCGCTGGCAGCGTCTATGAGTAAGCTAGCTCTGCGCTGATTTCTGTATTCTCTCTGGCTTGGATTCTAGGGTAAACCTCATTGATCACTCTCTGATAATGCGACTCCATATCAATTTCCGCCCAGACCAAGTCCAGAATCTTCAGATAGGAGATCTCACGTTCTGCACTAAGGTCAGAGATGTTCTCTTCGTAATGGTACTGCAATGTACGAGGTTTGTTCGCTGCGTGAGAATCACACATGGCCGCAAACAGATCAGCAGACAGCCAGCTGATTCCTACCAATTCTCCACGCAGAGTAAACTGTGAGGACGGTTGCTTATTGATGTATCGAATTCTTCCAAGCTCTAGCAACTCTCCCTTGCCATTCCTGGGCTCTCCATAGATCCAAACCTCATCCTTCGAATTTGTCTGGCCTGAGGTCAGCACCGTATCCGGCTGACCTGATTCCAACAACAACTCCAGAGCTCGGCGCTCGTAGATCAAATCGGATTCCAACAACAGAAAATCCTCTTGGACTTGACCCTTCATCATAGCCAGGGACTCCATACTGCCCGTCGAAGCATACTGTAGGTTATGCACGAAATCGAGGTGGGCTCCTCTCAACTGTTCTCGTAGTCGACTTTCCAACATCTGATGCTGAAAACCAGTGACTACGAAGAACTTGGTAATTCCAGAGGAACTCAGCAACTGAATGGATCGCTCCAGTAACCCAGATCCTTGAATTTCCAGGAGTCCTTTGGGAACTTCGCCGATCACGCTACGCAGGCGCAGACCAAGTCCAGCTGCCAGGATGACCGCAGTTTTTGGTTGGTAAATACAAGGCATACGATACGGAGTGAGGTGAAATGCGGCTTGGGCGTTTGGGGAAAAGCTTCATTAACGACTGGAATTGTCTGATGAGCTAACATGTGCACTGTGAGTGCCGTACGACGAACCAAATTTTAGCAGAACTTTTAAAGTTGTGGTGGGAGAAAGTTCAAATAACAAGGAAGAAAAACTGGTTAGACTCAGCTAGGTAAGCTCTCCAGATCGCAGTTGGAAGTTTTAATCTCCCCATAAATCCAAACTTGCCAGCACCACCATCCGCATGGCCAGCAGCGTCAACACCCATTTGAGAACCACGCGAAATCGTTGATCACTGATCTTGGAGAGGACACGCTGTCCGAGGATATTGCCCGCCACAGCACCCATCAAGAGGGCCAGAATGATCTGCCAATAGGCCAACAGTTCAAAACCAATCAGACCAAAGGCCAAGGTCTTGAACCCATGTTGGAAGCTCATTGCTGCGCCATGGCTGCCCACCACCGATTGTTTGGGCCAATCATCATTGGGTACCACTGACATGACCAGTGGACCTGTGGCACCAAAGAGCATGGACAAGGCTGAAGTGATAGCCCCTGAAAATGCTGGATGCCAACGAAACAGTTTCAGCCATTGGGTGCGCCAGGTGGCGATGAGAATGAACGCCCCTAGGAACAGACCTGCGGATCTCCCGCCCAGCAGCGACACCAATGGCAACACCATGAGTGAACCTGCCGCAGAGCCTAGGAAAAAACCTCTGAGATAATCCCATTCCAGATAGGCACGATGGACATAGGCCCGCCCGATATTAGAGAAAAACTGGCCCACTCCATGGATCGGGATCAGCGCTACAGGTGGTAGGATTTGACCGAGCAAGGCAAGCAACAAGACACCGCCACCTAAACCCAAAGAGGCGGTGATCAGTGAGGTGATGGCCGAGGCCACCCCCACAAAGATCACGTCAAACATCAGAATTAGCAACGTCGCAGGCCACAATCCTCATAAATTGTAGCTGCACAGATGGGGAGCAAAAGATGGATTCTTGTCCTCGCTGATCCAGATTTTCCATCATTGCTCCAATTCTTTCAATAACAGCTGATTCTTCAAAAGATTCCTTAAGACATCCGTTGTCACGTATCCAAGTTACCTTGTAATTTGTGAATATTTCTATCTTTGGTTCAAATTGTAGAGAATCATCAAAAGTTCCCAATGGAATCAACTGAAAGCCATCTAAAAACTCAGGTCTAACAAAAATGCGAGTTGCACAGTTAGCACATGAAAAATAGTGAACAGGCAGGCCACTTCCTCCAGGGGTTACAAACTCATGGATAGGACCATTTATTTCTAATTCCTCTTTCCCATAGACAGTGAAACCAAAACGGTTCCTCCCATTCTTCTACAACGCTGGCAATTGCACTGATAAACCAGCAAGGGATCAAATTCTGTCTGGAAGCGCACTTGCCCGCAGTGACAACTACCTTGATGCTTAATCATAAAAATCCTTGTTTATAGCCTAAATCACTGAAACCAGTTTTCAGACTCTGTAGTTTTTTGCCCCAGGAAATAAGCCAGCAACATCTGGGTTGTTTGTTTCAGAAGGGTCAGGCAGTTCAGCATCAAGGTCATATTGAATCACAGGTTGTGACATGATATCACGACATCGTTTTGCTGCTTCAACACCTGAAAAATCTCCACTTGGTAGCTCACCATTAGTATCAGTAAAACCATAATCTATAGCTAATTCTGCAGTATGAATGACTTTGCCATTTAGTTTAGCTAAATCTTCTTTCGAGGCTTTGTTAAGGAGAGCTGCAACAGCTCTTCCCGAAAAGATAGCAGTTTCACCACCTGGAAATGCTGTCACCTCGGTTACCGCAGCTCCAGGATACAAGGTGATAGCCTGAACACCATGAGGTTTCAGTTCAGCTGCCATATCAGTTGTGAGCCTATCCAATGCGGATTTGCCTACTCCATATCCTATATCAAATAGGTACTGAACACCTCCGAAACTAGAAACTTGAACCATTAAGCCAGATTTCTGTTTTACCATTACCGGAGCCAACAAACTACTCATCACGTAGGAGCTTCTAAGCCCAGTCTTGATGGATGCATCAAAAACAGAGATGGGACGTTCCCAAAAAGGTTTACCACAGTGCGGTGCTATAGCGATAAGGCCTGCATAAGCGCTATTCACCAATAAATCGATTTGATTTTCTTTTCCCGCGACCTCCTTCACAAAAGTTTGAGTAGCCTGATCATCATTTTGATCTAGCGCATAGGGAATCACACTACCATTACCACTGGAGACCTCATCTGCAAGAGCTTCAAGTGCTTCTTTATCTCGAGCAGCTGCATAAACCCTACATCCTTCTTCTTTTGCTAAAACGAGTGCGATTCCACGCCCCATACCTCTTGAAGCTCCAGTAACTATACAGATCTTTCTATCCATTATTTTCTACTCTGTTTTGTAATTTTTTTAATTGGCTATAGGGCACTTTTCTTTGATGAAAGTACCCTTTTTGTTTTCCTTAATTGCGCTGATCCAAGTTTTCCATTAGTGCTTGCATTCTTTCGACAACGGCAGCCTCCTTAAAAGACTCCTCGACACAACCATCATTAGTGAGCCAATCTAAGCCATAGTTTCTATAATATTCAATTCGGGGCTTCAGTTCTCTATTATCATCAAAAGCTCCAATTGGCAGGAACATAAAACCATCAAAAGCATCAGCATAAGCATGTGTACGAGTTCCACATTCTGGACAGAAATGTAAATGCATTGGCATTCCACTGCCACCCATAAAGTCATAGCTTTTGGATTCACCTGTCACTTCAATATCACTTGAACCGTAGATAGTATAGACTCCTACGGTACCCATTAATCTTCTACAGCGGTTACAGTTGCACTGGGAAACCAACATCGGATCATACTCAGTTGTGAATCTAACTTTCCCACAGTGACAGCCACCTTGATGCTTGATCATTCTTTGTCTCCAACACTAGTTAATGAATTAGTCCCATAACTTAGAAGATTCTCTTTAAAGCTATGGACTGTGATTTCACTACTAACCTCATCAACACAAGATCTTAGCAGTGAGTAAGGTTCTTTTGTGTTCTGGACTAAGACCTCTCATCTAGTCGATCAAATAATAGAAAAAATGCTACCATCAGGCATCCTAGCCATCCTCACTTCACACGAAAAATGAGCATCGTTTGATCATCCTTAAGCGGTTCCGTTCCACGATAGTTCTCGATGGCAATCGAGATGTTATTGGCAACTTTCTGTGGAGAGTGATCACTCCAAATTTGTAAAGACTTCGTCAACTGGTGCTTACCGAACAGCCTTGGATTTTCCCCTTCATTCATCACATCGGTGATGCCATCGGTGTACATCACAAAGATCTGATCCTGCACAGGGATTAGGCTGGTTTTGAATGCATAATTGAGTGGCACTCGCACACTCCCTACAGATTTTCGGTCCCCCTTCAATTCCTCAACTTGCCCATCTCCGGAGATCACCAGCATACCGTTGCGGGCACTGGCGAATGAAAGTTCTTTCTGCTCACGATGGTAGATGCAGATACTGCCATCAAAACCCTCATCTGAAGTCGATTCGGCTTTGTCATGCTGATTCAAAATGTTTTTGATCAATTGATGGACAGTGGTTAGGTATTGTCCTGCGCTCTTAACCGCTGGATCGTTCATCGCTCGGTCAAAAGCAGCACTCGTGATTGTGGACAGCAGCGCACCGGGAACCCCATGACCCGTGCAGTCCAACACAGCAATCACCACGTCATCTCCAAGATCTTCCAGAATGTAGATATCGCCACCAACAATGTTCAGCGGCTTCCAGACAATACTCACATCCAGATCCGAAGGAATTTTCTTCGGCAGCAAAGCGTTCTGAATACGAGAAGCCGAGCGGATCGACTTATGAATCTCCTCACGGGCTTCCTCAACAAGTTGTCGTTGACGAGCCACTTCCTTGGTGAGGTTGTTGCTGAGCTTAGCCTTCAGATTGAGACGTGCGATTTGCTTACTCAGTTGCTGGACCTCGGCCAGAGCCAGAATTTTTTCGGTCACCATCTTGGCAAGCCCATTCAGTAACTCGATCTGCTCTGAAACTGGGCTGGTTTGAGGAGTGCCGCTGATGCCAAAGAGGGTTCCGATCGCTAGGCCTTCCGGATTGATCAGAGGCACCCCCACATAAAATCTGCGCTGGATCTCCAGATGGTTTTCAGTGCCATCATTTCGTTCGTCTTTCTCCCAATCCTCAATGACCAGGCTATCCAGCATGTTCATAGTCAGATTGCAGATGGAGCCGGTCCTCGGAGTCTCTGTCTTGTTCAATCCGGCTTCAGCCAGGAAATGTTGCTTGGTCTCATCTAGAATTGAGATACCCGCTGCTTCTACACCCAGCAGGTTCTTGATCAACCCAGGCACAACCTGAATTTCACTTTTGCGCAACTTGTCCAGATTGCCAAGATTTGAGATCGACTCTAGGCGCTTGATTTCCTGCTGCTTGAGCAGTGCTGCCTGATCCAGTTCTGTTTCCATAACCCTCTGAAGTACTCTAAATCATCTAGTTCAATTTCGGTTTTCTGTTGAATTCACAACAAGATGTCTCGCCTGCCGTAGTAAATCCTGAAGCGCCGCACTGACCTCTGGGGAGAGTTGGCTAGGATCAATCTCCAAGTCCAAACCTGGAGCATGAAGGGCTAAGGCCTGGGTGCGGTCCTGTTCAATACTCTCCTGGACCACATAGGTCTGGATCGGACGAGCAAAGCCCTTGACCTGGATTACCTCTTTGGGAACACAGTTGAAGTGATCCTGCACCAGCAACATTGTCTCCTCACTGATCAGCACCTCGCCTAGCTTGGCTGCTGATTCCAGTCTTGATGCCAAGTTGACGTGATTCCCGATCGCCGTGTAATCCAGCCGATTCTCAGAGCCGAAGTTCCCGACTGTGCAGATTCCCGAGTTGATCCCACAACGAATGCGGAAAGGACGAGAAACTCCCATTGTACGCAAGGTCACATTCAACTGATCCGTCTTGCTCTGCATCGCCATCGCCATCGCCACACAGCGGGTCGCATCCTGTTGTGGGCCATCTGTCTCAGGATCGCCAAAGAAAGCCATCACCGCGTCACCGATGTACTTGTCGATGGTGGCACCATGAGAGATCGCTATCTGGGCCATCTCATTTAAGTAGGCATTGAGAGATCGAGTGAGGATTTCTGGTTCAAGCTGGTCAGTAATCTCCGTGAAGGAAGCAATATCTGAAAAGAAGACAGTCAGGAACTTGCGATCCGCTCCTACTCTTACTTCCGCTTTACCTGAAAAAATCGATTCGTAGACTTGGGGAGAGAGGTACTTGGAGAGCTTGACCGAGAGCGATTCCAGCTTCTCATTTTGATCACTGAGGGTAGCGTTGAGGAGAGATTGCTCATCTGAAAGGCGGCGAATTTCTGCTTCACTGCGATCCGACATCTTGATCAGTCGGCGTGTGCGCTTGAGCAATTTTTCATAGCCCTTCAGCAGTGCTGAAAAAGCCTCTGGGGTCAGATCCTCTGCCTGAAGATGCTGCTCAGCCTGCTCGAGGATTTGTTTTTCCGTAGCAAAAAGGTCATTGCTCATAACCATTCCAACCCTAAAAAACCACACATAAGTTGATGCCTCAACACACCTAGTCCATATAAGACAGCATTCTCTCCTTCGTGTTTGCCATGATCATCGGCAAAACGATTCACATCAACTGGAAGCTTCCTTGATCCAGACCTTGAAGACAAAGAGTAGTTCCATGGATCCCACAAAATCAAACTCGAATCGATCTGCTTTACGGGCCATTTCAATAAAACCCAAACCAGCTCCTTTGCTGCCCTCAGGTGGTCCATCACGTAAGCGTTGCTTGTAGGCCTTGCGCAGCTCCTTGCTGTCCATCGCTTTCAATTCTGCCAAGTTCTGTCGGAGGTTCTCTACATTTTGCTCATCCATCGGGTTGATCGCTTCAACCAGGAAACCATCTTCAGCCCGGCTGATGGCAACCGTACCAGTCCCTCCAGTGGCAATCCGTTCCTTGGAGTAGCGAATCACGTTCTGGGCTTGCTCAACAAAGATGCCAAAGACTCGCTTGGTGATTTCAGCATCATCCTCCATCTCGTTCACCTGCTCACGGACAATGCCAGAAAAAGTCGACAGCACGTCCTCAGAAAGGAGTCCGGAGTAGCAGAAGAAGGTTCTACGCTGTTCTAGCAGTTTATGGAAATCCTGAGACTGCATGGAAACTCTCTCTTGGGGTTGGTTCAGATTTCGACGATTTGATATTGCGCGTGTTCGAAGTCTTCCTCGAAGTCCTCTCCAGCTTCCTGCATGGAACTATCATCAGCCCGGTAGCACCAATCAATGGAGATCTGCTTGCCTGATTCGGCGGCCTCCTCCAATTCCTCAAAGAAATCAAAGAGGAATTTTGCAGAGGAGCTGTTGAAGTAATAGAGTTCAATCCGCACCTGAAAGGATTCCACACTTTCTAACTGGTCTCTCAAGGCTTGCATCACCGGCTCTGCAAACGCGGTGATGTCTTCCGGATAGCACTCGCCCTTCATTTCTATCCCTGTTAAAGATACCGAGACCGCCGGGGTACGATTCGTCGCGTCTAGCTGCATACAATCACTCCAAATTCTGGATGGTTTTTCTGCTTCGTGCTTCTTGTAGGTAGCCTTTGATAAAATAGCAAACCCTAGTTGCAAATGGCAGCTTGATGAGTTTAATTTTTTGATTTCTCAAGCAATCAAGGTTTGGTCACCACGTTAGTTGACTGCCTTAGCAGGCTGTTGGATTGTCGCTCACTTGGCTTTATTACAGAAGCAGAATTTCGAAGGGTTTTGGGGAATCGTTTGGTCTACTATATAGACCACAAAAATGGCTTGGTGAGTGTCCAAAGATGTAAAAGAACTGCAATAAAATTGGGTAACATACTTATTGATTTACAAGAACAAAATCCTCAAAAGCCTATTCCATAAAATTACAGTTGACTTGAGCAGAATTCGGGACCCAATTACAACTCTCAGAGATGACATTAATTGGATTGCACGCTGTAAGCTGAAGGCTAACGCTGCCAAAGTAGTCCCAGTTATCAACATTGAGGATAGTTTCCACGTAACCACTTTGATTAACCGTTGCATTGATCAAAACTGGTTTGATGGATTCTTGAAGTTCTTGTGGGGGATTGATGGCCCAGTATGTACTCAACGAGGCAATATCATCATCAGAGACCGTACCCCTCACAGCAATCGTATTTTCACTGGTTGGTACCAGTGAAATAGACAGGATAATCGGATCGAATTGCACTGAGACACCATCAGAAAACTCACACAAAATATTTTGGACAGCGTTAAAGGCTTGTTGGTTTAATTCGTCGAATTCAGAAAGCAGGGCTTCTTCAACAACCTGATCATTATTTGGAAGTAATTCCACAAGACCGGCTGTTAAACCAGTTAGCTGTAAATTCAGAGCAAGCTTGCTTTCCTCAGTCAAAATTCTAGAGATTTCGGGATTACTGAGAGTTTCATCCACAGCTTGACCGACCAGTGAAGGGAGATCTTCCGAGATAGATCTTTCCCCACCTTGAGCTAATTTATTTGCAAGGATTGACAATGCGCTGAATTGTTGTTGAGTGCTCTGTATGATTGGGTTTGAGCCACCTACCAACAACATCCAATAGGCCTCTGTCACCTTGGCAAGTTTCAAAAGTGCTCCTGGAATTCCTTGCGGAGAAGCAATATCTGCACGCCAGTCTCCACTCTGCGCAAAGATGCTTTCTAGAGCAGGATCTGCTGTAACCAGAGTAGTCAGTGGAGTGATATGCACTTCTATTTGTCTATCCTCAGGTAGCGTGGCCAACATGGGGGCAGCTGGAATATAAACACCTGAAGCTCCGAGTCTGACCCCCCCTACTGTAGTAAGGACATAGTCAAGATAGTCTGGTGCTAAATCGTATTCGCCAACTGGACCAGAAATAGTAAAATTTTCATCTTCATCCAACTTCTGATTTATGCTTCCATCTGGCTCAATCCGATCTGCCCAGACATTTGCTCCCATCACATAGTTTTGGGCTAGCCTTCCAGACAATTGACGGGCCAATTGAATAGAAAGTATTGAGGATCTCTCGCCATTGATTATCAAGGTGCTTTCCGTATTAGAAACAGAGAAAACCTCACTTTTACCGAAATCAATTGGATTTAAGAGTGGTGATTGCCCAAGCAGCCACTGCTCCAGTTCAAAGGACGTGTGATTTTCCTGGAAACGGTAGATGAATAGGTAGAGTTTTTCATTGGTTGGGAGGAGCAGTGAAACCGTGTTGTCAAGAGTCTTGACCCTATTCCAATCTAGGACATCACTCAAGTCAGGGCCGTGTTCAGAAAATTCTGTCCTGGTCCGCACAACGACTGCCAATTCCGAACCTCTGGTTTCCGTTCCACTTCGGCTTAATTTTGAAGGGGCACTGGATTGAAGACTCAGGTGAAGTTTCACCCAACTATTTTCTATTTCTTTTGGAAGTTCACCACAGGAGTATAGGAGGAATGCAAGTGTCCAAGTTAGCAAATACAAGATCACTCTGTCGAGTGATCTTAAGACTTGAGGGACCATGAAGGTGGGTCATTTAGCAAGTGACAGAAATTCAAACAAATTCCATGGATCCATTATTGAAATCATTCGCTGAGAAATTTACAAATTGTCAGATTTATTCATGTTATTACAAGTGCAGTATTCTTGATATACTCTCATCTGCTAAGATAATCACAAATCGTCGGATTACTCCCGTTATCCCAGGTGCAGTATTCAGTGACACTAGTCTCTCTGTCATCTGTAACTCGCCAAATGACTGTGAGACTGGAGTTATCGAAGTTTCCCAAGCGGGAGTTTGCTGAAAAGCGATCAACCAAATTTAACGCAGGACTTGTATCCCAACGATATGAAAGTGTGCTGGGTCGTTCATCTGAAGCTTCTCCTGAGATATATAAAGTACCGTCTGTCAATTGAAGAGTAATTTTGGAAATTATTGGATCAAATTCAAGGCCGAATCCACCAATTGAAATTGTTACCTGCTGATCAAGTTCATTCTCAATCGCTGCCTTGATCTCCGTTCGTTTTTTTTCAATCTCACTCACCACTTCACTTTCAACCACTTGTCCTGATTCAGGAATTGCATTTGTGATTGAAGTCACCAGGGAATTCATTGAATCTCTAATTTCATTTTTTACATTTCCGCCCAAAGGGTTCACCAGAGTTTGATCTTCCAGAATTAGATCAAGAGCGGTTGTGCTTGCCTGGACCAGCGAGTCTGTGGATGTCAGCTCTTCTGAAGGCAAAGTGGACAATTGACTTGCGAAAATCTCTATGGAACGAAGCTGAGCTGATTGATTCAATGCAATCGAACCCTCCCCTTGCCCCAGCATTCCCGCAAGCCCCTCTACAGTCTTTGCAATGCGGAGAAGAGGTGCTGATGTCCCTGTAGATGCCGCTATGTCACTGTTCCAGTCTCCTAAAGACTGCAGAGTCTCCTTCAACTCAGGTTCATAAGCCACTAGAGTGGTTAGAGGTGTGATGTTGGTCACTGCTTGTCCTTCGCTTGGTAGAGGAGCGAGCATCGGCGCTGCCTCTACCTTTTGGCCTGCTGCGTCCAAATAAGTACCTCCAATAGACATCAGGACTCCTTCACCGGCACCGACCGTTAAGGTATAAGATCCATCATTCCCTGATGTTGTATCTGGCTCACCAGGGTCACGCTGAAAATTTCCAGTACCGTCTGCTGAGAAACGGTCAAACCAGACTTGGGCGCCTCCCACATAGCCTTGTGCCAACTTACCTTGGACTTTAACAGAGGTAGCTGAGTTTGACTCATTTTCCTCTGCTTTACTGCTTGAACCACCACCACCTCCGCCACCACATCCAAGGGAACTCAGCAGACAAATTAGAGAGGCTCCAAGTATTATGTTATTGAGCTGCCGTTTCATCATAGTAACTGAATATGTAGAATACTCCTACACCACCAGTGACATAGGCGAAATAATAATCATTAGGTTCAGTGAGTGCTGGAAGCCCAGTGTAGTACTTGACGGTTGTGTTGTAATTCTCATCTTCACGCGCAGTGGTTTTGACACCACTATTAGTGGGATGAATTATTGTATTGATGTCAGAAGATTTCCTCAGCGTAAAATTGATATTAGGATCAGTCGAAGTGGTTTCAACTGTAATTGAATCAGGAGCTGTGACATTCAATCTAAACGAGTCAGCATCTTCCTCATAGAGATAGGACGCTCTACTCTTTCCACTAGGTAAGGGGAGAACAAATTCTCTATTATCATCAGCAACAAATGCTAATCCTGTTGTTAGGTCACAAATTATATTGCCGTAGGTTGGAAGTATTGTGTTTAAATCACAGGCAACATTGGAAAAGGTTGTTCCACTCGCTTTATCAAACCAAGTAGTACTGAGATCTGCACCAGTCATTGAAATATTGGCTAAACTTGTTGAAACAAAACTCGTCCCAATCAAATTTGTATCAGCAAAAGAGCCCCCTGAAATAGTGCTTTCGACAACATCATTATTTTGAAACTGACCTGTAGCAGTCATTCCATTAAAAGTTGAGTGATAAATTAGGTTTTCGTTCATCTGAAGGTTTATGAACATGGAGTTTTGTATATCAAGCTTGGCCGTTAAACCTGTCAGGGTCAAATTTGAACCTTCTGTCCCTAAAAAAGCTAAATTTGTGTATGGTAAGTTCTGGGTAGTGGGCGAGTAATCCTCAGGTGAAAATACTGCATCATTGACTGTTGAATCTCTGAAAGTTGTGTTGTAGATCAAAGAATTGATGAATTGTGATCCATCAAAAACAGAGTTACTAATTTCAACATTTCTCAGGTTAGCACCCTGAAAATTTACATTTGTGAAACTGACATCATCCAAAAAGCTATTTTCAAGCGTAGCATATTTTAAGTAGCCTCCTTGAAGAATTGCTTTTGTGCCAGGATCTCCAATGCTCCAAGTACCACGATCAAAATATTTTGATTGGAATCCAAGAGCACCGTCTCCATCATAGTCACTCCAAGTATGATAATGGCGCCAAACAACTGGTTCGTTTGGATTAGCTATGTTTTGCAAGTCACAATGGTTACAAATACCATCCACTAACAATGTTCGCCAATTATCCCACGGCAGACTGTTTTTTGGCTTACCGTAAGCTGGCAAAGGATATTCTGAAGCATAAACAAATCCAGTGGATCTATGTACAAAATTTAATCTCAGATTAGCCGAATAGAGGTCATTCTTATCTATTAGCCCAGAAACTGTTTTCTCAGTTCTTCCATCATCAGTATTTGTAATTTTCAGATAAGGAGCAGGGAACCCAAGTGGTGTAACTTCCTGGTAATCTAAGTTTGCATAAATCTCTATTTCACTAGACAAGCCCTGAATCTCAAAATCGTAGTATAAATCTGCGCTATCTGGTGTCATTTCGTATATTAAAGAGATATTATTCAAAGTTGGCATAAAAACTATTTGACTACTTTGGTCAATTGTATCGCCGAAGATATCAAAGGTGATTTGATTACTTAAACCCAGAGCTTCTGATTTTGTCGAATCTCTTTGGCTAAGTGTGATACTTACACTGAGCTGTACGGGTGGATTTGCAGGTAGTTGAAATGTCCCTGCAGTGTAATTTTGGACAATCTTACCAGTATTAGAGACACACCAATTTGGATCAGCATCTTTTTCTGCTTGCGAAAGAACAGGGCAAACTCTTATCAGATCATTTTCGCCTTTTTCTGCAAATGTAATCGTACCAAATACGTCTTCACACATCCCTTGGTCTCTCGCCTCTGTTGTACAAGTTCCTGTGACTGTTCCATTGAGTTCGATCAGGTACCCTTGGGGTCCTTTAAACTCAACAATGAAGTTTAGGTTTTGACTTGCTGAATACCTATCGGGTCGATCAATTTTGGAGATATATGGTATGGCACCAAATCTTGCTTCAGGCTTTAGAATCGGCATCATACGTAGCTGCAAGGGATTCGTGCCGGCTTGAATTTGAAAAGTATCAACAGATCCCTCAAAAAGATTTACTGTGAAGTATGTGTTGTCTCCATCGTTATAAGGGGCACTTCCCTCAGCTTTGGGTTCATAGTCGTAGTATGACCGCCAGCAGCTCCAGAATAGAGTTTCTTGAAATGGAGCTGTAACATCAATTTGCTCCCGACAATCTGATATTTCTGCTTCAGTTGGTGCATCATACGCGACAGCAGCAAAATCGTAATTTGCTCCAGGAATCACTTTCTCCAACGTACCCACCCAAGCTGAAGTAGGAGTTAAGTCTGCACCAAAGCCGGTAGTCACCAACTGTAGTTCAATTGTGTCAGTCACCCCCAGTCCATCACTTCTACCATAGGTTAAACTGACCCCAGTCACCTCAAGATAAGTGCCAATATAGCGGCCAGTTTTGGTCGGCAGTTCCCCAAGAATCACAGTCACGGCTTGTGACTCAGGTTGTTGCTCAACAGATCCTTCCTGCTGGTTGCCATGATCCACACAACTACTCAACAGGAGCGTCAGCAGAAAAACGATCGGCCCGATCAGTGTGCGGTGCTTCTTGTTAACTGATTGCATCTCACATCTCTTTTCAAGGGGTTTTTTCTCATTTATAAGAAACAATAAAATTCAACTAGATGATTGGTTTGCTTACAACAATATCCTTGCCAAAGCAATTTATTTCACTCCTTATTGAAAAATATTGGGATTTGATCTGTTACTCCACCAACCTGCGTTCAATTCGGCTCTTGGATACCAGACAAAGCATGTAGAGGATGATTCCGTAAAAAAGCGTGATGAGTGAAATTGCGACAGCTGGGAAGAGGGTGTCCTGGCTGAGAACACTCTCCATCTCACGGAGTATCAGGATTGCTCCCAAAAAGGTTCCCAGAATTCCCCAGATCAAGGAAAGGTTCCAAAGATCTCGCAGACACAACCTCGTGGGCTCCAATTGGCTTTTATCGATGTTCTTGACACTGCCCAGCAGAGCTTTCTAGCTATTGCCGTAGCTCTTCCAGCCATGCACAGAGATCGTGTAGTAGATGGTGGGCAAGACAACAATGATCAGTGAAGGAATATCGAGGACATACTGGATTTTTTCTGGCATCAGCGCCAAACGCATGAAATCAAACGTACAGGCAATGAAGATCAGCGCGAACCCAAGCAAATGAGCGATTACCATCATCTTTCCCCCTTGATTAAATAGTTTTGGGGGCTGCTTATTGCTCCTGCACTACTGGACCCGAGATGGGGTCCGTTACTCCAAGTTCAGGGCTGATCTCCTCCAGCATGTGCCGGACACTATCCAGAAAGCCGACCATCGCAGGACGTGCATTGATCAGGGACTCCTGGTTGTCCCACTCGCCGACAGAACAATAGGTGAGCTCTCCTGTTTGGATCAGCCTACCCATCTGGTATCCAGACGGTCTTTCGAATTCAGCAAATTTACTGACGATCACGTCTTTAAATTCTGGTTTCACACGAAACCGGACGACGTTCATATATTTCGACAACGTTGTCTCCTAAATGCAGGGACGTCAAAGCCCATTGACATATTCTGTAAATCCAGCTCCCATCGCACCAAACATTTCCTTATCCCACCCGAAAAAGCTTAATATTTGATTAAACGATAAAATCATTTAGTGGGCGCCTGATATCCACTAGACACATCACGCGCCATCGTACAGGCCTTAACCCAGTCTTCAACCGAGAGCAACTGGATCGTATTGATTCTTGAGCATCCACCAGATGACGCAACTTGAGCCGCAATTGCTGCAGCTGCAACATCATCTGGAAGTTCACAAATTACAATCGCGTCATCTTCCCCAAAAGCCATCAGGAAGTGAAGCATCTTTCCACCAAAGGTTTCACAGGCCTTGGCGATCATTCCAGATCGGTCAGTTGGATTCTCAACCATCGCTTTGATAGAAGCCGACGTGTACGTCGCTTTGTACATGTAGAGTGACATCATTCTCCCTGTTTATGTTGATAGACGGAAACCAATCGACACTACAGTCGATTGGTTTATCCATTATTTATTCGGTGCCTGGTACGCAGAAACCACTTTATTAGCAGTTTCCATCGCGGAAGTCATCGATTTGGAATCAATGACTTCAATCCCTTCAAATCTGGTAAAAGTTCCTGTAGACATCGTTACCATTTCCTCAGCTGTCATACTTTCTGTGTTGCTTTCTGCAATCACTACAATCTCTGCAGTACTCACACTAAAATAGACACTTTGCATATCGACTCCAACTGCGGCAAAGAGTTTACGAGCAGCAGCTTCTCGGTCTTGTGGGCTATCCACCATTCCTTTAAATGCTACATTGCTGTACTTTCCTCTGACAAGATATAAAGATATCTTTTACTCCAAATTAGTAATGATTAGTTATCTATTTTATAGCAATCGTAAGAAACCTTTCCTGGAGACAACTTACCTTTTGCTACACAAAACAGATTATTTAAGTACTTATACTTTTCTGAAGAAGTTTGCATTCTTGGATTAGTGAATGCGTAATGATCACCATATTCTGTAGAAATCTCTCCGGCAAGTGCTTTTTGGGTTTTTTCATTAATTACCCAACGACCTGTATACTCTAAATAGATAAGAGCCCCATCATCAGTTTCTAATGTTAGTCTGACATCTAAAACTAGGCATCCAGAATCATTAATTGTGCCCCACTCTCCACCCATAGAATTTCGCACTATACCTTGAATACTCGGACCTTTGAATGTTCCACCTGCAGTTTCAATAAACATTCTGTGACCAGTAGGTAAATCTCCCATATCATATGAATGCGGTAGATTAACTGTCATCTCAAAAAGTTTTTCAAAATTCATCTTAAGATACTCCTTTTTATACCAATTTAGGACTCTTTGCCGGGGGCTTTATAAACTCCAGAAAACTTGTTCATTGTGCCAATAATTGTGTCCAAATCCACAACTGGATAGAACATGATCTCTTCGAACACACCAGACATCTGAATCACCTGCTTCAGTCCCAGAGCTGTTGACCAATCAGGCACTTCCATCGTCACACAGACATCCAAGTCTCCTCCCAGAAAATCACAATCAATCAGCTTGGAATCAATTTGAGAGGCCATCCCCTCAATTTGCTTTACACGGGCTACGTAGCTTGAATCTTTCATTCCTTTGACAGCATCTTCTGAATAGACTCCCAAAATCTTTATTTTCATATTTCTCCTTTGCGGATGATGAAGCTCTCACTAGCAAGAAAATTAGTGAGAGCTGGTTAATCTGTTATTGTGAGGACTTCTTTATTAGTCTTAAGCCCAGTGCCAAATCTCCCACTTGGCATTTCCGCTTGGATCTACATCCCACTCGTAAATCATTGCTTTGCCATTGAGGCTCATGAGTGAAGGAGCAGTGGTTTCGAAGTAGCAGGCACCGCGGAATTTAGAGCCACCATCTTCCGTCATTCCACCTGATCCAGTCGCTCGGAAAGTAGCCACTCCGTCAGCAGCCATCACAATACCTGAATTTGGCAATTCTCCGTACATACTGCCATCTGCCCGCATTTCCGCATAGTAGGTCGACATTGTTTGAACCTGGACACCTGCCAATGTTCCGCTCCCTTGAACAGCCACCTCAAACTTGGGTAAGGTGCCCTGGGTGGGGAGGACTTTGTTTGCTGCAGTACAGGTCATCGATCCCATCTTTTCACCTAACATAAGAATCTCCTTGGTTTGTATGAATCAATCGTTTTCAAGCACATATTAGATAGTGCTCTCAGGCAATCTAGTCTGCCATACTCCCAACCACTTCTCCATGCATGATCATTCCCACGGAATAGTTTGCAATCACCTTTTCCAACATGACTCCAATGTCTTGCCAACCTGCTGAACTTTCCATGTGTGCCTGGCTTCCTTCTAGACCACGGTAGACCTCAGTCAATGCCATCATTGTATGACCAGTTGTACCTTCAGAAGGGTCCAAAGGATTTTTCAATTCCGAGGCTTTTGAGATCGTGTAGACCAAAGGGCTAGGCTCAGCCGGCCCCTGGTGGGTTGCCCGCATCCACTTCTCATGACTGGTAGCCAGAATGGCTTCCACTTCTGGCACTTCGGCGTCGGGTACACGAAACATGAAATTAAAGGTCCGACAACTTTTATTGATCATTTGTTTCTCCAGTTTGAGATGAAAATAGGAGTGATTATGGCTTCAAAGTCTCTGAGAGCGTTGCAGCTGCATCGGCATCCGTACCGACAGGAGTCACTTCCAGGTGACAGGTGCGGTTCCATTGTTGGCAATATTTCATGACTGCCTGGTAATCATCCGTCTCCACTACCATGAAGCCTGTGCTGGATGGCTCATGCCAGCGACCGATCAGCTTCATGCCGTACCATTTTTCCTCTCCACCGGCGAACTGAGTCTGAGTGACATGAATCAGTTCTTCCTTGATGGAATAAGAGATCTTGAACAACATTTTTCATCCTTTGCATTGAGAGTGTGAATGAGGTCAACATTCCCAATTGAGGGAATGCACTGAAAATCGACGCTTCGTTTTAGCCTTTGGCGTAAGTGGCTGCCGTAGAACCCTCGAATTCGTAGGCGATCACTTCCTCATCCCCAACAACCCAACCATCGTGACCAGGACCAAAAACATAGAAATCACCTGCCTTCACATCCAACTCGGAACCATCATCTGAAATTACATGGAGTTGACCTTGTTGAATGAAACCAACATGTGATTTCTGACAAGACTCAGTTCCAGCCAGTGGTTTGATACACTCAGACCACTTCCAACCTGGTTGCAGGCGGAGCTGAGAGGCCATTTGGCCATTCAACTCAACCACTGCCATCCGAGTCTTGTCTGGAGTACGAACGTCTTGAGAGTCCGCAAAATTGGCTTTCATCAAACTACTCATTTGTTTCTCCTGTAATGAGGAAGGGGAGGGCCCCTGGCATAGAAGGGGGAGGACTATGCCAAGGGCGGAGTGCCTGCAACCACAAAGAGCAGCAGGCAGACACAGCCAAAAGATTGATGTGAAATCAACTTCCTGGTTTAGAATAGGTAGAAGCTTCCTGCAACGCCTTTGCTCGTTCGAAGAGCGGCACTGCATCTGCAGCTCGCAATGCTGGAAGAGTGGTGATTGATTCAATAGCGCCTGATCCTCGAACCAACAAAGCATCAATCAAACTGAGTTCGTTGACATTTTGATCATCAGGAAACTCACTGACGATAATGAAATCGATCCCACCATTGAGCAAAAAATAGTAGTCAATCAACTTACCACCCAAAGCATCTACCATTTTTCCGAGCGCTTCTGCACGGTTTTCTGGTTTTGCAGTCAGCCCATTGAGGCCCTCTTTGCTCATCTTGCCATAGGTCACATAGATCATTGTACTCTCCGCAGTTGGTTGGTTTTGTATCAATCTGCTAGGGGAACCATTACGGTCGATTCAACAATGTGTCCTGCTTTTTCAATAGTGGCGGCGTTCTCTGGACTCTGCATGAAGGCCTGCATTGTGGCCATGTCTGCCACTTCAAACATCAAATGGACTTTCTGCAGATTAGCAGCCTCGACACCTACGAAAACGTCTTTGATATTGGCAGCGTCTCTGGCGGCTTTGTGTTCATCAAAGACTGCTTTCCACTCAGCATAACTTTTGGAGATTTCAAAATTGATCAAGAGTCTCATCACTCACTCAGTAGAAAAGTTTGGTTTATAGAAAATTAAGATTTGGTTAGGAATAAGGTGCAATGAGTTCAACAAATATCTTTGAAAGAAATAGAACTTGGCTAGAAAAAATGAAAATATCTGTTTTTATTCAATTTCTGCCTCTTGATATTTCATGTCTATACGGTGTGAAAAATTGCGATACGTTTTTTTATCAGGCTTTTTGTACCGACTGAGAGATAGACAGTCAATCAAAAATCTAGAAGTATTTCAAAAGAACCAATCGGGAAGCTTTTCTGTGGAATGTGGAATGGGCATCATGAGAGGATCGTCCGATTGGTTGAACCAATCGGACTGCAAAATAAGCTTTTTGGCGGAGCCAAAAGTTCTGGGGGTTTCAGGCGCTAGGAGAACCCTGAAGATTTGCGACAACTTGGTTCATTGTGCGCTGGTAGAAATCCAACCCCTGTCCCTGTGCGTAGAGAATCGCACCCTTCATGGAGGACAGGACAAGGTTTGCTTGATCCTTGGTTTCACCTACAAAGAACAATTCCTCGCTGGATCGGCCATCTTCGAGAATCGAGGTCAGCATAGATATCTCAGTCTCTTCAATCTTGGTCAGCACTCCCTTCATTTCTTCGTTAATGTTCCAACGATCTGCTTGGAATGAACTCACAGGACAGATTTTTTTCTCTTCAATCGATTTGACTCCCAGATCCAAAAAAGCCTGAAGCTTCTGGAGGGAATTCATTCTGGAATTCCTTAATTGATTTTCAATATCTTTAGCGAGCTCGAATCGATACTTCAAGTAAGCCAAACCCAGTTCCTGCTTTTTCGGGAAATGGTGGTGGATACTGGCCTTACGGATCCCCAGCCGCAAGGATAAATCATTATAGCTGAAGCTGTCATAGCCTTTGGTCTGAATCATTTCCCCAGCTAGCATGAGAATTTCTGACTGCCTCTCTCTCATATTTCTCCGTTTACTTCCAATGTGTGTTGAATGATATTGATTAGTTTGAAATCAATTATCCTAACTACTAAGTAGTAGTTTTCTCTCATACTAACAGAAAAATTGTGATATTTGAATATGTTTTTATATCTCTCCCTTAATTTATTATAATAAATATTAAGCTCTCTTTCATTATACTCATAATATCAAGTAACATTAAAAACACCTCCCATTCCTGAGATATGGTGCTCCAACATATGGCAGTGGAAGAGCCAAAGCCCAGGATTGTCTGCCACGAAAAAGAGGTGGGCCTGCTCTCCCGGATCCATCAAATAAGTGTCTCTTTTTTGTGGCAAAATGGTTCCTTTTCCCTCAATCCAAAAGTGATGTCCATGTAAGTGTATCGCATGTGGCCAAGCCGTATCATTCCAGAGTTCCAAAGCCACCCATTCTCCCAGCTCAAGGTCCGCAATGCGGCTGGTCGCCTGCATCATTTGACCGTTGAAAGCCCAAACTTTCTGGTGTTGTCGCACGGCTTCCTGAAGCGGAATGGTTTCTCCCTGGTATGTTACCTCACGCAAATTGCCCATTGCTCCCCCCTGCATATGAATGGGAATACGCCGGGCCTGCTGCAACTCCAACTTCGGTAGTGGCACCGATGGCAAGCGCAGTGCCGGCCTTGGGAAGGAAAATCGAGTGGTTACATCCGGAACAAAAGAGGCAGCAGTCAGAGTTTGGCTCGTGCTGACTTCCTGTAACTTAAATACATCAGGTCCTGCATCCACCAAAACATCCATCCGTTGAGCGGTCGCCAACTCTAACCCACGCTCATCAAGGGGAAAGGGCTCACAGGGGTAACCATCCAGCGCAATCACTGTTCCCTGAGAACCTTCCAGCTTTAGCCGAAGAACTCGAGCATTGGCAGCGTTGATCAGGCGCAAGCGTAAGCGGCTCCCACCAGAGATAGGAAATTGAGGTTGTAGCCGCCCGTTGATCGTGAACCAACTTCCCAATCTGCCGTTGTGAGACCAGTCGTGCATATTGCGGAAGGACGCTTCATCAATCTGCGCATTCTCATCTAGCCGCCAATCGTCCATGATCAGCACCAACTCCTGGTCAACTTCGATATCATCGTTACCCTGGACAATCAACGGACCATACAACCCACGAGCAACCTGCTCCCAGGCCATCGTATGAGCGTGATACCAGTAGGTCCCGGCATCTTTCAACGGTACGGTGTAAGTGAATTCACCACCGGGCGGCACTGGATCCTGTGTCAAACCGGCGACTCCGTCCATCGCGTTGACATTCCGGATCCCATGCCAGTGAATGGTGCTGGGAACAGATAGCTGGTTCCGAAAGCGTACTTGCAACAGGTCACCCTGGTGGGCTTTCAGGAAAGGGCCACCCAGCCGATCATTGTAGAGCCAGAGACGAGTATCCGGATTATCTGGGCCAGCCAAGTTCTGCACACTCTCCTTGGCGGTGAGATCAAATTCTACGATTCGTTGTGATGCCTCAGCTCGAACAGAAGTGTGTTTTAGGAAGGGAGTCGTGGCGAGTAGACCAGACCACTTTAAAAGATCTCTGCGTTTCAATGGCTTTCTCAATTGTCCTGTTGTGTTTCAGATGAAAATTGAACTTGAAATTAGAATAGCAGTTCATCATTGTAAGACGCAACAATATACCCTATACGGGTATAGGGTTCATGAATGATGATCTAGAAGCTTTGCACTAAAAAAGTATTTTCAATTCGAATACACAAACCCCACAACGAAATAGCTCATGGCAAGCCTCACTAAAAAATGGTCCAATTTTCAGCTCCTAGTCACAAGTATCCTAGTGCTTTTTTGGGCTGGGTTGGGCTGGGCTCACTCCAAGCAGGAATCCACAGTTCCAGCTAACAATGCGGTTCTAATGGAAGCTCCAGCAGAGTTGGTTCTGAATTTCGACAAACCCATGCGGATCACCAAGCTAGCGTTATCTGATCAATCTGGCAAAGACTACGAAGTTCAACGCACCGATCAGATGAAGCATGTTCTGAAGCTAGTTGCTCAATTGGATCCTGTGCCCAATGGTGAATACAAGGTAGATTGGAGGGGACTTTCAGAAGATGGGCATCCAATGAAAGGAACCTTCTCTTTCACCCTGAAGTGATTCTGCAAGAGATCTGGTTGGCCTTGGAGGCTCTCGATGAATTTTCTCTCAGTACTATCGCTGCTAAGACGCTGGCCTACTGGACCACTCTAGTGGCTGCTGGCTCAGCGCTGAATTTGCTCTGGCTCCATGAAACGGCTCCTCAAGTGATCCCGCTGCTTCGTTGGTTTGGCCTAATCTGCGCTGTCCTTGCGTTGCTTCTCAACTTCTCACTGATACCCTTACAAGCAAGCTACTTGATGGGAGAATGGTACGCCTTTCAAGACCCGATGATGCTCCAGGTTGCCTGGGAAAGTCCCCTTGGTGACAGCCTCCTTTTACGGGGGATTGGGCTCCTATTACTGCTTTTCATCATTCGTCCAAGCACGTTGACTCGGGGTATCTCTGTTCTTGGATGTGGTCTGATTGCCCTCTCCTTTGCCTTTCAAGGACACTCTCTCTCTGAACCACGCTGGCTACTAGTGAGCTTGATCACTCTTCATCTGCTTGGTTTGAGTTTCTGGATTGGGGGATTTGCTCCCTTGGCAAAACTGGCCAAACTACAAGAATCCGTGACAGGAGCAGCTGCTCAACAATTTGGAAAGATTTCCGTTTGGAATGTACTTTTGCTAGCGCTGGCAGGATCTGCATTACTCTGGTTTTTGACGGAGGGCAATTGGAATGTCCTGTGGACCGCTTACGGTCAACTTTTTGTTCTCAAGCTTCTTGGATTTCTGGGGTTGCTTGGACTGGCTGCATTGAACAAACTGGCTCTGACTCCAGCTTTGCTGCGAAATGATCCAAAAGCCTACGGTAGACTTCGTCTGTCCATCTCCATTGAGATGTTTTTTGCTCTATTAATTCTGGTGATTACGGCAACGCTAACCACCGTAGGAATAGAATAAAATAAATAGTTACAATCAAAACAACTGCTTTGTTGAAGAGATCTTTGTCGAATTTTAACAATACAGTGGTGCGGGATTATTATTTTTCACTGCCTTTAATTCATTTTCCATATTCATCGTGAATATCACTTCTACTACTTATTTTCGCCTGTTAGTGGTGCTGCTAGTTTTCAATGCAAACTGCATTGCACCGCCCATCTCAAAAGGATCTTTCTCGGCATATCAGGATCTGACTGTGGCAGCTAGCAGCATGCATCACAATTCAGAGAGCGAACACGATTCTAGTCCTAACAGTCACTCAGCTCAGCAACACAATCATTCTGTATCTTGCGCAGATTGCCCACTGATTGAAGCCATTCAACCAGTCCAAATTATCTTCCAGAAGATTCTAATAATTTGGGGGATCAAGCCATCCCTAATTTCCATACCTTACGAAAACATCACACCTCCCCCTGAAAGACTCCGTTTCTAATTGTGTGCGGCACTTGCCGTTAATCCTATTCTGAACACGGAGCTATCTATGTCGATTCTGGATTTTCGTGTGGGTCCACGAGGCCTGCGCATGACTGCAGTACTGTGTGTACTGTTGCTCTTCAAAGTCCAAACTGTTTCTGCACAATCTACCTGGCAAGATGCCAACCGCCTTGTAGATGCCCTGGGCGGTTGGCGCACTTACCTCCAGGAGCGTGCAACTGCACCTGAAAATTATCCTAAAATTCCAAGCACTGAGGAGATGATACGTCTCAAAGAGGTGCTTGAATTCCCTAACTCTACTGTTGAGCGAGTTGCCCAGCGTCGGCTGGAAAGTGAGCGGGCAAGAATTCGTTCTGCTCCCCTCTCTCCACCAACATTGAGTTATGCAGTCACTGAAAGTGAGGATGAACGCAGTCAGGAGTGGGGCATTCATCTTCCTATTGGGGCGTGGTTTGAACGCTCCAGCAGCCTAGCTTCTGATGATCGTAGCTGGGGAACTGCATTATCAGAAGCATTGCGGTTGGAAAGTCTTCACAGTCGTTCGCTGTCCTACGCTGAGGCTGTAGCTGCCAAAGCAGAACTGATTCAGACACTCGACCGACTGGAAATCAGCAGAATTTTGGAAGAATTCCTGAAACGTCAACGCTCAATTCAAGCAATTCCTGAAGGTGAGCTCCTAGCGATCCGAATGGAACTGGTTGATGCAGAAGCCCAGGCAGATCTAGCGAACGCTCGACTGCTACGAACGCTCGAAGAACTTGCTTATCAGCTTGGACTCTCTGTCGAAGAGACAGACTCCCTTGTAGACAGACTCCCCCTTGAACCCGAAGTGATCCCCGAGTTGCACACTGTTCCAAAGGTAAGACTGGATCTTCAACAAAGCAGAGATCTGATTGCCTTGCGTGAATCGGAACAGGGGCGAGCAACCGTTAGTCAATGGATGGGAGGTTTGGAACTCGGCTGGATGCAGGAACAAAGTGACGCAGGTCATGAATCACGGACGGTTGAAATTAGCTGGCGGCTGCCCTTTGGTGGAGAAGGGAGCAAGCGCTCCCAGATCAGTCAGTTTCAATTGGAAGAGGCTCAGGCCGAACTAGAATTGCGACATTTGCAGATCAAGCAAGAGCAGCGGGAAGTTGAGCGCCAAAAAGAGATTGCAAACAACCATCTGATTCGCGCCAAAGCAGGCCAGGAAGATGCCGAACTTTGGATGGAGGAACAACTCTACCGCTACAACGGAATGCTGATTGGTCCTCATGAACTGCTCCAAGCCGCCAGTCGACTGCGTAGTGCACGGAGTCGACTGATTCAAGCACAGCAAGGCCAATTTATCGCCCAGATCCAGGCTCATTTTAGCCAAGCCATTGCAATCAATCTACAACCTAATGCCACTGCTGCTCCAATGGAGTCTGCAGCCAGCGGTGGCCACTAATTCAGGAAATCAAATGAACACACGAAGACAATTCTTGGGAGGCCTAGCTTTGACCGGTGGCCTCGCTGCATTGAGTCACAAGGCTTTGGCAAACATTCCTGAAATTCAGACACGCAATGAACCAACGACTGCCCAACCTGTGGTAGATGAAAGTTGTGAGGTAAATTACTTACCTGTAACTACCTTAAACGGTTGGACTCTGGAGCCACGATGCCGTGATGGATTTAAGGAGTACCACTTGGTCGCCGAACCAGTTTTGCGGGAATTGGCGCCAGGAACTGTGGCTCACCTATGGGGATATAATGGTTCTAGCCCTGGCCCTACAATCGAGGTGATCGAAGGGGACCGAGTTCGGATCTATGTGACTAATCGTCTACCGGAACACACCAGTATTCATTGGCATGGTCAACGACTACCCAATGGAATGGATGGTGTGGTTGGTCTGAACCAAGAAGGTATTCCACCAGGAAAAACTTTTCTCTATGAGTTCGAAGCCAAACGACCTGGCACCTTCATGTACCACCCTCATGCCGATGAAATGACGCAGATGGCAATGGGTATGATGGGATTTTGGGTGACTCATCCTCGACAACCACATCCTTGGATTGAAGAGGTAGATCGAGATTATTGTTTCCTCCTCGGTGCATACGACATTGAACCAGGAGCTGCCGTGCCCAAGGTAAACACGATGCTCGAGTTCAATCTCTGGACCTGGAACAGTCGGATATTCCCCGGCCTTGATCCATTGGTGGCTGGACTGAACGAACGTGTCAGGATTCGCATCGGCAATCTGACAATGACAAACCATCCAATCCATCTTCACGGACATGAATTTGAGGTGACCGGAACAGATGGAGGACCAACAAGACCCGAATCACGCTGGCAAGAGGTGACCACTGACATTGCAGTCGGTCAGATGCGGCAGCTTGAATTCATTGCTTCTGAGGAAGGTGACTGGGCCTTTCATTGCCACAAGAGCCATCACACGATGAATGCCATGGGGCATGCTGTTCCTACACTCATTGGTGTGGACCATCGAGGTATAGCCGGCCGGATTGCCAGAATGGTTCCGGGCTACATGGCCATGGGAGAACGTGGTATGGCGGATATGACAGAAATGGAGATGGCAATCCCTGAAAACACGGCGCCAATGATGACTGGAGAAGGTCCATTCGGCAGCGTCGAAATGGGAGGCATGTTCAATGTGGTCAAGGTTCGCAGTGACTTGCCCAAAGGAGTCTATAGCGACCCAGGTTGGTATGCTCAGGGACCGAGGGCAGATTTGGTATCTGTTAGTCCAAAGATTGAACGGTCAAGCCAAAGAAACCAATCCAGTGTTGTTAATGAGTATTTTGCAAGAAAACCAATGTTTAATTCGAAAGGATGATCATGAAAAAAAGAAGTTTGCTTCTCGGGCTTAGTCTACTGACGGCTGTCTCCCCTGTTTCACTTATTGCCGGACCAGGGCATGGAAATGAAGAGCATTCCGAAGGGTTTTTTACCCGACTCAAAAATGCAGTTTTTGAAAGTTATGGTGAACAACTTCCCTTCGGTAGGGTTGGAAAGAGCAGTGAAGTCAGTAAGAAAGTCGCAATTGAGTTGAACGATCAGTTTCGATTTTCCCCTGAGGTGATCCCGGTGGCTGTTGGAGAAACGCTTCAACTGGATTTTAAGAATACTGGCCAAATACGACACGAATGGGTCATTGGAACTCCATTTGAAATTTCGGAACATCTAGAATTGATGCGCCGTTTCCCGGATATGGAGCATGATGAACCGCACAATGTTCACGTCGATCCTGGCCAGTCACACACACTGGTCTGGCAGTTTAATCGTCAGGGTCGTTTTGAATATGCTTGCTTGCTGTCAGGCCATTATGAAGCAGGCATGCGTGGATTTGCGGAGGTAAAATGAAGGCAGTTAAATCACTATTGCTACTAGGAATTTTCCTGCTTCCACAATTATTGTGGGCTCAGGAATGGGTGGATGGGACCATCCGCAGAATTGACACTTCTGGTCAAAAAATGACCATTAAACATGAGGAAATCAAGGAATTATTGATGCCTCCCATGACAATGGTCTTTCGGCTCAAAGACCCAATGTGGACTGTTCAGTTCAAGGTAGGAGATCCTATTCGATTCCGAGTGATAGACTTGGGGAATGGACGGCTACAGGTCATCGAACTAGAGAGAAAACAATGACCATTTAATTTTTCTATGAATGAGGCTGGTGCAGTTTAGCTTCGAAATCAGCCTCATTCGAATGAACTGCTTATGTGTCACAGTGACTTAGATAATTTACTTATCAATCGGGCGGATTACAGCAATTCTGTCCACCAAAGGACTAGAACAAGTGCTCCCGTTTCATCGCCCTGGCCATTGAGGATGTAAATCGTCAATCACATAGGGATGAACATGCACTTTTTTACCCGACAGATGTGGATGGTTGCTACTCAGGTCATCATGGCGATGCTCCAGATCCATGGGGTCGATTTTGGGCCAGGCTCTCCAGGCTAGCAAGCAGCCCAATAGACATCCCAAAGCGAGAATTCCAAAAGTCAGGGACAACTCCAAGTTTTCACACAGCCAACCTACGGTCGGATAAGCAATCAACCAACAAGCATGTGATAACGAGAAATGGGCAGCAAATAGTGCTGGGCGATCCTTTGTGTGAGCGGAACGTGTCAACAAACGCCCCATTGGAACATGAATCATTGAGTACCCAAAGCCCATTATCATCCAGATGGGCAAAAGCTCGCTCCATTTCTCAATGCTTGTTGCCATCCCAAGGCTGATCACCAGCATCAAAGAGCCAAGCAACATCACATTTCGCTCTGAATACCTCTCCAGTAACTTGGGAGACACCAGCGCAACAAGCATCGAACCAATCCCAAAGACTGTGAGGGTCAGTGCCGTGTCTTGCTCATTCAGTCCAAAATGCCCCTGTACTAGCACAACCGTGTTGACAAAGACCATTGCTCCAGCGGCAGCCACTACACCGTGAAGGATCAGTCCCCCCTGCAGACGAGGTGTTGCAAGATAGATTTGCATTCCACGGGTCACCCGTTTCAGGAAGGGTAACTGAGTTTTTTTGGAAAAAGGTAGACTGACCGTGCAGACCAGGGCAGCTGAAGCCAGGAATCCGCAGAATGTGCCTGCATATAGTCCCTGCCAAGTGACTACTGCTAGGAGTAACGATGCGAGGACAGGACTCAGTAAGGTTTCCAAATCGTAGGCCAGCCGAGATAGGGAGAGAGCCTTGGTATAGTCCTCCTCATTCTTCAGCAGATCAGGAATCGTAGCTTGGAACAGAGGGGTGAAGCCTGCAGAAGCAGCCTGTAGCAGAAAGATCAGTAAATAGATCTGCCAGATTTCAGTAACCCAGGGAAGTACCAACACAAAACCAGCTCGGACTAGGTCCAGCAGAACCAGCACTGTACGCCGAGGAAGATTCCCCAACAGCGCTTCGGCCACTGGCGCAATGGTCACATAGGCGATGATCTTGATGGCTAAAACAGTGCCCAAGATCACCCCAGCATTAGCTCCTCCCAATTCAAAGACGAGTAGTCCCAAGGCGACAGAAGCGAGACCCGTTCCCAACAGACTAACAGCCTGTGCAGCAAATAAACGTCGATATGCTGGGTGCTGGAGAACTCCTAACAAGGAAGCGTTGCCAAGCATGACCAAACTAGATCAATGGGTTGGGGTCCTTAAATTAGGCTTGATGAAAATAGACATCAGTCGAAGAGTTTTGAGTACAATCAACAATGACAATCAGAAGGGCAATTGTTCAGAGGAGAAAGGGCAGCGCCCTCTCAAATCAAAAAGTTTCAAGGTTTAGACCTGACTTGCTGAGGATGTCAAATCAAACGGATTGAATAAAGAATCGAATTGGTATTGTAGTCAAATTCTCATCTGAGCCTTAGCCCAAGAGGCCATTTGCCAATACCTTCCCGTCCTTATCGAACAGGTGAAGACTCGAGCGCTCGAGGTTCAGATGCAAGGGTTCTCCCCGTTTGACAGGGATCTGTCCAGCTTGGTGGACATTGAATGCACCAAGATCCTCAGAACGACAATAGATATAGGTCTCGCCACCGAGTTGCTCAGTCAATTCCACAACGACAGAAGCATCTGCTTCCTCTGCATTCGCTAATTTGATGTGCTCTGGTCGAATTCCAAAAGAGCAGCTTTCTCCCTCAACCAAGTTTGGTAGGGACTTGATCCGGATTTCAGTTTGCCCAGATTTCAAAATCCACTGCTCTCCTTCGCATGCGAGCTGGGCCTGAACAATATTCATTCTTGGGGAGCCAATAAATCCAGCAACAAATAGATTTTGTGGAGTGTTATAAAGTTCCAGCGGGGGTCCAGCTTGTTCTACTCGTCCTTGATTCAGGACCACGATTTGATCGGCAAGCGTCATTGCCTCGGTTTGATCATGTGTCACATAGATCATAGTGCCACCAATATTGGCATGAAGCGCAGCAAGTTCCTTGCGCATGGTGACACGCAACTCGGCATCCAAATTGGAGAGGGGTTCGTCAAACAGAAAAGCTTTTGGTTCCCGAACAATAGCACGACCGATCGCAACTCGCTGCCGCTGACCACCTGATAGTGCCTTGGGGCGACGCTTCAAATAATCTGTGATTTGGAGCATCTCTGCGGCCTTGGAAACCCGTTGGTTGATCTCATCTCTGGGCATCCGAGAGTTCTCCAAGCCAAAGGCCATGTTTTGATAAACCGTCATGTGTGGGTACAGAGCGTAGGACTGAAAGACCATGGCCAATCCGCGCTCAGAGGCGGCAACGTTGTTGACAACCTCGCCATTGATTTCCACGGCACCAGATGTCACATCCTCCAATCCAGCAACAATTCGCAGCAGTGTGCTTTTTCCACAACCCGAAGGACCAACAAAAACAACAAACTGACCGCTTTGCACCTGAAGATCAATACCATGCAACACTTCCACAGAGTCAAAGGCTTTGTAGACGTTTTTCAGCGCAATTTCTGTCATTTCATTCTCTTAGATTCAGCGACTACGCATTTTTGCAGCCAGGGTTGGTTCTGCACGCTGCATTCGCAAAGGTGGCAACCCTTTGAGGATCTGTGCAATGTCATCCAGCATCATCTCTTGAATCCGAGCGTAGGAAGCTCGTATACCCCCTGCTAAGTGCGAGGAAAACAAAATGTGAGGTGTTTTTCGAACAGGATCATCCTTGGAGACTGGCTCTTCTGGGAATACATCAATCGCTGCCCTGAATCGTCCCTGACCCGCCAACTCAACAAATGCTTCAAAATCCACAATCTCTGCACGACTCGCCAAGACTACTGTCGCGTCTGCCGGAATGGATTCCAGCAGTGCTCTTCCCAGAAAACCTTCATTCTCTTTAGTGACCCCAGCCAGCAAGAAGAGAAACTTTGATTTCGCCAGGATCTCGTCCAATGAAACAGGGATTAGCCCTTCTTTGCTGAGATATCCGCTAGAAAGCCACGGGTCATGCACGAGAATTTCAGGTTGGAACGGTCTCAACAGCGGCACCAGAGACTTGCCTAGATTACCGTAACCCACCATCCCCACCGTTGAATCGTAAAGACTGTAGGCTTTGGCATTGCCCCCGATTCCATAAGCTTCCTGAGTCTCTCGAAAAAGAGGATCTGCATGCCGAAGTCCTCTTGCCAGAGTGATCACCTGACCTAGGCAAAACTCCGCTACAGCAGGGGCCATCGCAGGTGCTGCAGAAAGGACGTGAATGCCCCGAGCATGTGCTTCCACGTAATCGATATTGGGTTCCCAGTTTGCCTTCACGTTGAGAATGGCACGCAGCTTTGGGGCTTGGTCCAATCTTTCTCTGGGCATTGCTGTTTGACCAATAATCACTTGAACTTCAGGAAGGATTTTCTCGACCAACTCATCTGGTGCCCGAGATCCAAAGTGGATCACCAGGTGTCCCAGATCCCTCAATATCTTCTCTGTTGCTTCAGAAAAAACCATTTCCTGATTCCGTGGGTAAGGATCCAGAAACAATAGCGGTTTCTCACTCATTTCATACCTGAACTGGCAATGCCTGTTGTGATGAACTTTTGTAGAAAGGCAAAGACCACCACCACCGGAATCAGGGTGACAACGGTCATCGCCAAAATGTAGTGCCACTGCACGTCCAGCTCACCTTGAAAGGCATTCAAGCCAACCTGAAGAGTATAGACCTCGGATCGATTAAGTACGATCAGCGGCCAAAGGAATTCATTCCAGCGCCACATGATTGAAAAGATTGCAAGGACAGCTACCGCTGGCATCGCTAAGGGCAGAACAACTCTCCAGTAGACCTGCCACTCCGTGGCTTTATCCATCCGCGAGGCCTCAATCAGGTCCTTGGGAATCGTCAGCATGTATTGTCGTAACAGGAAAACCCCAGTTGGAGTTGCCGCTCCTGGCAAAATCACAGCCCAGAGTGAATTGACCATTCCCAGTTCGGTCACCACCAGATATACCGGAACCAGAATCACTGTGATCGGAATCATTAGGGTGCCAATAACCAGCAGCATTACTGCATTGCGACCTTTGAACTCATAGATCGAGAGCCCGAAAGCAGCCATGGAATTAATCAGCAAAGTGATCAGGGTAGCCAGCGTCGTGACAATGACCGAATTTGTGAGGTAACTCAAAAAGTTGAAGCGCTCCAAAGGATCGAGGTAATTCTCCCAAGCCATGCGGAATTCACGAATGGGCTCTCGCTGCTTGATGGGAATCTTGTACTTGGTACTTGGCTCTGCCGGATCAACCATCTGGCTAATGATCCCAATCCGGCGAATTTGAGCCAGATCCTTGGTAGAACCATCTTCCATTGTCACACGATACATGGGGAGTGGTTTTTCATATCCTTCAACTGCTACCACAACTTGGCCCAATGGAGCCCAGGTTGGCGGAAATTCGAGCAATCCAGCTGAAGTCTTGAACGAAGACAAAACCAACCAGACAACTGGACCGAACATCAAGAAAATTCCCAAGCCCAGGTAACCATATGTGAAAAGATCGGTCCAATGCCAGCGCTTGCCACCTCGTCGGAGGGTAAGGAACTGCCAGATGCGGGCAGGAAGAGAAGCAGGCTCAACCATTGTCTTTCCATCTAGTGGCTGCTAACTGCAACATGGTGAGACCAAACAAAACTACTCCCAAAATGACGGAGGCTGCTGCAGCCAAACCAAAGTTTTGGATCTGATTCGTAAAGCCAGTATTGTAGATGTATTGAACAATGAATTGAGTGGCTGTGCCCGGACCACCTCCGGTTAGAACGTAGACCTCATCAAACGTCTGCACTCCCTTGATCAAGGCTAGCACAATCACCACCAGTAGATTGGGCCAAAGTAGGGGAAGAGTAATCCGCCAAAAAATCCGCTCTTGCTTTGTTCCGTCCATCTCCGCTGCTTCGTAAAGATCCGGAGGGATTGCCTGAAGCCCTGCAAGGATGATTAAAGTGTAGAAGCCCATGTGAGCCCAGATGGAAATGAAGATCGCCCAAAACATTGCCCATGCTGGACTAACAAAGAAAAGGATCTTGTCAAAACCCAACTCTACAAGCCAGGCGTTGAGAATGCCATCACGGAGTAAGATCCACTTCCAAATCAGCGCAACTACGACCGGGGAGAGTAAAACTGGGAAAAAATAAACTGATCGAAAGAATCCACGTGCCTGGATTTTTTTATTCAACACCAGAGCCGTGATCAACGAGAATAGAACCAGAAAGGTAAGCTGAAGGGTAATGAAGGTTGCCGTGTTGAAGAGACCTTTCCAGAAACGATCTTCACGGCAACTCAATGGGTCGGCGTAATTTCCACAGTCCAACAAAAAAGCATACTGTTCTGTACCTGTGAAAGTGCGGTCATCTAGATAAAGGTTTGTTCCCCCTGTCAGTGAAAAGGCGAAGTTCACAAACAAAGGCAGAACAACAAAAAGCCCAAAGAAACATAGATTGGGTAACAGAAAAACGTAAGGCATTGGGCCAAGCCCAAGCAAACTCTGGAGACGTTTCATCGGCCACTCAATGAAACGAAACAATAGGAAAAGCGGCCAAGTGATCAGAATTTTGAGGTGGAGCTGACCCGTCTCCGCATCCTTGAACTGAGAATGTTGAGCAAGTTCTGAATTCATTTTGAAGCTGGGAGACTCTTTAGAGGGAAGGATCCGCCAAACCATAGGAGCAGTTGGCGGAATCAACGATAAAAAATGGAGAGTGCACGAATCCACACGGTCTGCAAATTCGTGTTTTGGTCAGCAGAATCAGCTGCCTCGCTTCTTCTCAGCGATTTGTTGCTGAATATCCTGCTCCATCCGCTCATAGGCCTGGTCCAGAGTCAGTTCACCCATGATAGCTTCATTCAGACGCGAGATCAGTGCGTTGAACATCACGCGGTTGTAAACATATCCCTGCAGGTCAAAAGCGGTTGGAGAAATGCCAGGTACTGCTCCAGCGAAGGTCTCCAAAGCATGCTTCGCACGGGGATCGTCTGTATCAAAATCAACACCCTTCTCTGCCAACCCAAGATGTCCTGGAATAAACAGTGTTCGACCGTAGAACTCTGCTAGATTTTCTTCCTGAGCCAACCAGTCCATTAGTTTAGCCACCTCTTCAGGATGCTTAGTATCTTTAATGGCTACCAAGGCTGCTCCACCGGGCATGCCGGTACAAGCTGCTGGACCACAAGGGGCAGGAACCGCCCACCAATCAAAAGCATCACCAATGTTCTTGGCAAACTGGGGAATTTGCCAAGAGCCACTCATATACATCACAACCTGGGCGTTGGTAAAATCCTCATTTGCACCTAAATATGCTGATCCAGAAACAGAGCCCCAGAGTTCCTTGGCCATGATTCCCTGCTGATGCCAGTCATAGAGGCGCTGTGTCATACGCTTCAAACCCTCATCAACCAGAGCTGGTTCGCCACTGCCATCAAACATTTTGGCACCCATGGCGATTGCAGGTCCTGAAACACGGTGACCAGAGCGGTCCCAGGCCATTGGAATAGGAATTTCCAATTTATCGGCAACCTGCTTGGAGGCCTTAGCCCAATCATCCCAGGTAGCTCCTTTGCCAGGCATTGGCACTTCTGCTTGCTCAAACAAGGTCTTATTGACATAGGGCCCTGTGACCGTCAACTGAGTCATGAATCCAGAAATGGCTGAGGTGTCTCCTGGTTGGCGTAACCACTTGAGAAAGGGACCAAAGCTCTTCTCCCAATAACCCGCATCATTCAGATACGGTCGGAGATCCATGTAGTATTTTGAGAGACCACCAAGATCAGTGACACGGGCGAGGTCAGGTCCATCTCCAGCAGCAAGCTGTACTGGCAAACTTTCCATGATTGATTTATATGGCACCACGTCCAAGTTGACTTTTATATCTGAGTTCTGGGCTTCAAAACGATCTAATAATGATCGCATGACTTCCCCTTCGATCCCGTCGTTATACCAAGTCATTCTCAGTTCGGTCTCGGCAAACAGGGGGGTAGCCCAAACCGCCATTGCGACTGAACCCACCGTCAAGATTCTTCTGAGTTTGTTTAGCATTCTCACTTCCTACCTTAGGGTTGGAGATAACAGGTTGCTTTACCTTTGATAGGTTATTCAGCCACCTGATGAAATCGCAAATGATCAACACCTAGCAAATCCACAAACATGTTGATCATTTTACGAAATATTTGTTGGAAAGTTTTAATTTAACTCACCAATTTTTTTCAAAAATAAATCTTTAAATCAATGCTTTGTATGAATACATTACCTTCTAAATTCAAAAAATGTGACTCTTTATTTGCATTTGCTACTGGCTTGAATTGCAATCATCTTAAATCAGGAAATGTTGCCGATTTAAATAAAGATTAGAAAGATTGTCAAACAAAAACGCTCTTATGTCCTGTTTCCTTACTCTTCGGTAGGTAGTTCTTGAAATTCACTAAAGTTGACTCTTAGGAAGCCGTAATTGTCAATCTCTCACTAGCCCAGTTGAACAGCCTTTTCCTGTGCTTCCAGCGCTAGCCAGCAGACTGTGAAGCAGTGCTCATGGGTCATCGTGAATTCTGTACGGTTCTGAACATCTTTTAGGAATTGTTCAAAGTAAGTGATCGGAACATCACTACAGTCGATCCGTTCATAGCGGTCTTGATTGACCAGCATCAGGTGGTTTTGCCCCTCTTCACCCAGAATATCGATGTACTTCCGTAACTCCAGGTAGCCCTCTGTTCCCTGGATAAAGAGCCGACCATCTCCCCAGGTGGGCAGAGCATCCGGTGTGTGCCAGTCCACTCGAATAAAGCCATTGGCGGTTGGGCTACGGAGGACAATTTCGCCATAGTCTTCAAACTCAGGCCAGGTCGGATTGGCGTAGTTTCCTACAGAGCTTGCGGCTATTTCTGCGTCCCTGGACCCCGTTAACCAAAGAAACTGATCAATTTGGTGGGAAGCAATGTCAATCAGGATACCCCCATACTGAGCCTTTTCATAGAACCAAGGTCGACGCAGATGGGAATTATGACGATGGGGTCCGAGTCCTACTGTTTGAACTACCTTCCCAATTGCACCTTGCTCAATCAACTCCTTGGCCTTCAGTGTTGCTGGGACTTCAAAGTGTTCAGAAAAATCTATGCTGTAACGAGCGCCAGTCTCTTCCCGAACCTGAATGACGGCCCTTAGTTGCTCCTTAGTAATCACACCTGGTTTATCGACCATCACATCCTTGCCGTAGCACATAGCCTGGATACAGATTTCCGCACGCTCTGCAGGAATACCTGCGCACACTATCAGCTGAATGTCCTCACGCTGATAGAGAAGTTCCGGTGACTCAAAACGAGGTACATCAGGAAATCGGTGAATGAAGCCTTCCAAGGGCTGTGCTGCATCTCGAGTGTAGTAACCAGCGCACTTAGCACCAGCAGCCAGCAGGCCCTCAGTCATTCCATAGATGTGGCGATGGTCCAAGCCCACGCAGGCAAACTGAATCATAAGGTCAACCTTTCAATAAGATTTGTTCATATCAGCAGCATCAACAGCAACGGTGGTTGTTTCTTTCCGATAGCTGCTGTTGGCGATTCTCTGTTCCAGATGGACCCAGTACTGATCACCATCTAGAGGCATCGGGACGCTCTGATTTTCGAAGGTGGAGAGCAGCATCGCATTGGCCAATTCTACGCTATGAATACCCTCAATTGCGGGAGCTAGTAGAGGAGTTTGATCCAATACGTTATCCACAAAATTCTGCAAAATCTCACGATGTTGACCACCTTTCCCATCGAGCGGGATCTTCACTTCTTCGACGTCTGGCTTGCCAAAGGGTTGGTCTGTGTTGTGGCAAAATTCTGAGATTGGAACGCTATTCTTGAGTAGGCGTAATCCGCTTTCATCCACAATGACAGTTCCGTTTTCTGCAACAATTTCCAAGCGATTGGTCCCCGGAGTTTCACCGGTGGTCGTGATGAAGCTACACGTGGCTCCATTTTCATAAGTCAGCAAGGCATTCACATCATCTTCGACTTCAATGTCGTGCCATTGACCGAATCGACACTGAGCCCAAACTTGAGTTGGAGTCCCAAAAAGCCACCAGAGCAGATCCAGTTGGTGTGGGCACTGGTTTAACAGCACTCCTCCTCCTTCTCCTCGCCAAGTCGCTCGCCACCCACCACTACGATAGTAGATGTCCGGCCGGAACCAGTCAGTAATGATCCAACTCATTCGCCGCAACTCTCCCAGTTCTCCATCTCGGATCATCTGACGAACACGTTGGTAGCGAGGGTCCGTCCGTTGATTGAACATGGCACAGAAGACCTGTTCTTTTACGGGACGCTGCTCATAGGCATTGATCAACTGCTGGCAGGCGCTCTTGTGCACAGCAATCGGTTTCTCCACCAACAGGTGTAGGCCACTCTTCAGTGCTGCTTCGCCAATCGTGGAATGATCATAATGAGGGGTAGCAATGACCAGGGCCTCAATCAATCCAGATTCGATCATCTCCAAGCTGTCAGAGAAGCGAGGTATCTCTGGAGAAACTTTGCTGAGCCGATCTGGATCCAAATCACAAACCGCAGCAACTTCCGCCCTTTGAACAAATTGCTGAGTGATGGATTGATAGTGTTGGGTCCCCATATTGCCGAGACCGACTATCCCAAGTTTGAGTGGATTCATTGGTGTCTTTTATCAGGAGAGATTTTGGGGATCAGGACTGATGTGTACGGTGAATTCTTCAAGTCGTGAACAACTGTGGGTAGCTGATTTCTGGCTCAGCGATGTTTTTTGTATATCCGTTCATATAGCAGACACTGAGTGCTCTGCGAGGTGAGGAGGTTCGGTTCTTGTCGGAGGCATGCAGCAGGTGGTTGTGCAACACGACCAAATCTCCAGGTTTCACAAGAATCGGGACAATATCCTTCGCTGGTGCATGTTCGATGGCCTGGACCTCTGTTAAGAATCCTGAGGAATGCTCTGGATTGATCAAGCCCTTGCGGTGGGATCTACGAATGATCTGAACACACCCATTTTCAAGGGTCGCCTCATCCAATGGAATCCAAACGGTCAGCAGTGGATCTTGATCCAGAAAATTCCAGCGGTCTTGGTGCCAGGGTAACCACGTCCCTTTGCCAGCAGCCTTGTTCATGAACATTGTCCGAAAGGAAGTAATCGGTAGGTTTAATCCATAAACTCGCTCACAGAGTTGAACAAAAAAAGAGGACGTTATGAAATCAAGGAAGCGTTGATCCGCTTCCAAACCCTGAATCTTACGATAATCCAGAGTAGCTCCCTGAAAGCCGTTGCCTCCCCAACTCAGATCTTCGTACTTCCCGGAATCAGTATCGAGTTGCATCCAGATCTGCTCGTAGTCAACATCCACATTGCCTAGCATGATTTGATCGATACGTTCCTGCAGGCCTGCGATTTCTGCTCTCTGAAAAAACTGCGGAAGAATGAAATAGCCTTCTTCTTCGAAGAGTTGAAAACATTGGTCCAGATCGCTTGGGTGAATCATCATTCAATGAGCATATCAAGTGGGTTAGTAAATTGTTCGGGCTTTAAAAAGTTAAACCAAAGCCTGACCAATCAAGCTTGCTGTAATCCTGACAGAAACGAAAGCACCTGCTGGTGCGAATACTCAGTTTCAAAGTGTCCGGTTTCAGTAATCAAAAGCTGCCAACTCTCAGGATGACCAGCAGCGTCCACCTGAGAACGCATACTTTGATCAAGGCTTTGTACACCTTCAATCGGGGTGAGGCCATCATGACGCCCTACCACGCATAGTCGAGGCCGAGGAAGCGTCAAGTGATTCACTTCCTCCGCAGAGAAGTGCTTTAACAGGGCTGGTACATAGTAATAGATCCCATGCCTATCCAAGTTCTGTTGGGCTATCAAAGACTCATACTCAGCGAGACTATAGAGATCAATACAAGCACGAATTCTTGGTTCCAGAGCAGTACTCCAAAGAGCCATCGTACCCCCCATTGAAATTCCCATGCTGACGATCGAGTCAGCCAGTACATCTTCCCTGACAGCCAGGTAATCAAAAGCTTTGAGGGTGTCAAAAACCATCATTCCCCAGAGAACTTTTCCCCTCCAGAGCAACTCTTTAAACACTGCTGACTCGGTACGTCCCTGCCGCTCCCCAAAACACCAGGCATCAATCGAGAGCACGGCGTAACCACGTTTTGTCAACTCTGCACCATAGGCATGACGCAAAGCATCTCGACCTTCCAATAACTCTGTCTTGCCCAAGGTATAATCACCACCATGTGCGTGATTATAGAGTACAGCCGGAAAGGGGCCTTTTGCCTGAAGAGGCTTGAGGAAAACTCCAGGAATCGGCTCCATCTCATTCCACTCAAACAACCAGTCTTCCTGAATAAAGGCATCCTGTTCCGTCTCACGAACTAGGGTCACTTTCGATGGAGCCTCTCTGTCCGGAAGGTCTCCTAGCAAAGCCCACAGCTTGCTCCGCTGCGCTTGCTGATGTTCTGGTGTGATAGATTTTGGGAAGTTGGACATCCAACCTTGGTAAGCAAAACTTTAATGGTACTCACAAATCTGATAGGAGTGAATTTGCGTATCGAAGACTTGCATCAGACTAGCAAGTTTTCAAGTTGTTCGATTGATTTAGATGCAATTTTGAAATCTTACGACGAAAACAGCAAATTGGTTGGGCGTTTCGCTCCCTAAGAGCAAAACTTGGCAGGGGAAGGCTCAAGCACGTTTTAAGAACCTCCAACAATCTTGGATGAAACTGGCTGAGGATGTCAGTTGAGGCGTTTGCCTGATTGGCTACTGAAAAGGTGCAGTTTTTCTGAAATCACAGAAACCGTAATGTTCTCACCGACCTTGTGACCACTGCCCCCTGGACGGCGTATCCGGTAATCCAATCCAGCTGAACTGACACAGTAGAGTAATTCATCTGAACCCAACTCCTCGACAAGGTCGATCTGCAAACCCATCTTGGAGGTTGACTCGAGAACAAAGTCTTCTGGACGGATGCCTACCTTTACGGGCTGGTCTGAAATCTGTGAGAAACCGGGAAGTTCAAAGCCATCCACATGGAGTGATCCCGCTTTAACTTCTCCAGAAACGATGTTGATCCTGGGGGATCCAATGAAGGACGCGACGAATTCAGAGGCTGGTTTGCTATAAACCTCCATCGGTGTGCCGATTTGCTCCAATTCTCCATTATTCAGAACCGCCAGACGGTCTCCGACTGTCATCGCTTCAATCTGATCGTGCGTAACAAAGATCGAAGTCACTCTGAGCTGCCTTTGTAATTTGCGGATATCCACCCGCATCTGTGCCCGTAATTGAGCATCCAGGTTGGAGAGGGGTTCATCAAAAAGGAATAATTTTGGTTCCCGAACAATCGCTCTTCCCATTGCGACACGCTGGCGCTGTCCGCCAGACAGTTGTGCCGGTTTGCGCTCCAACAATTCATCCAACTGAAGCATCTGAGCCGCTTCAACCACACGCCGGTCAATCTCTGCCTTGGGGACCTTTCGGTTTTGGAGAGCGTAGGACATATTGCGACGAACAGTCATGTGCGGATAGAGCGCGTAGTTCTGGAAAACCATCGCAACATCTCGATGAGCAGGCTCTACGTCATTGATCCGAGATCCATCCAACATTAGGTCTCCAGAAGTAATTTCTTCCAGGCCCGCAATCATTCTCAGCAACGTAGACTTTCCACATCCAGATGGCCCAACAAAAACAGTCAATTCTCCATCAAGAATCTCCAGATCGATTCCCCGCACCGCATGAGTGCCGTTAGCATAGGTTTTTTGCAAACTATTGAGTTTGAGGGTCGTCATTTATCGCTCTCGAGAAGGCCCTTGATGAACCAGCGTTGGAAGAGAATTACAATCAGTACAGGGGGAACCAGAGCGAGGATTGCCAGAGCAAAACCGCGGTTGTATTCAGGTAGTCGATTGCCATCAATCGTCTGCATCACAGACTTGATGCCCAGCACGATTGTGCTGTAGCTCTCATCAGTAGTCATCAACAAAGGCCACAGATATTGGTTCCAGCCGACCACAAACATGATGATGAAGAGGGCCGCCATCATCGTTCGAGATAAGGGCAACAGAATGTCAATGAAAAATTTCCAAGCTCCGGCACCATCCAACTTTGCAGCTTCCAGTAGTTCATCAGGAACTGAACGGAAGAACTGGCGGAAATAGAACGTCCCTGTGGCTGAGGCTATTAGTGGGATGATTAGGCCTGAGTAGGAATTGAGCATTCCCAGATCTGCTACGACTTTGTAAGAAGGAATGATCCTGACTTCTAGCGGAAGCAGTAGAGTGGTGAAGATGATCCAGAAAAGGAGAGTTCCTATTGGAAATCGAAAGTAGACAATAGCGTAGGCCGCAGTCATCGAGACGATAATCTTGCCAACCGCAAATCCTACCCCAAGGATCATGCTGTTGATCATCATCATCGAAGCAGTCACCTGCTCTGTGAAACCTTTTTTTTCTGTTAACACCCCCAGATAGGTTTCAAAAAACTGATCACTCAAATTCAACTGCATTCCATCACGAATAATCGTAGCCGGGTCATGAGTTGAAGAAGCAAAAACCATCCAGAGTGGTAGGGCTAAAAACGCAACACCCAAGATAAGCAGCAGATGGTTTAATAATTGGTAGCGAACCCAAAGTACCTTCATAATTAGTAATGAATCTTCTTTTCAAGGTAACGAAACTGGACCACTGTAAGTGCGAGTACGAAAAGCATTAAAACTACCGACTGAGCTGATGAGCCACCAAGATCAGCACCTTTGAATCCGTCTACATAAACCTTGTAGACCAAACTAGCTGCGCCAGCTGGTGGACCAAAGGGAAAGACCGTATCAATAATGGCGAAAGTCTCAAAGAAGGCGTAACTGAAATTAATCACCATCAGGAAGAACAGCGTTGGAGCAAGCAAGGGGAACGTCACGCTCCAGAACCGACTGAATCCACTTGGATTGTCAATTCGTGAGGCTTCTAACACGGATCGAGGAATAGACTGCAAGCCTGCCAACAGGAAGATGAAGTTTACGCTTACCTGCCGCCACACAGCACCTGAGGTGATGACAACCCAAGCATCGATTGAATCTAAAGCTGGCTCAAACCAGGGTGGTTCACCATCTGGGTTCAGCAAGTCATAGATTGGTCCAATTTGAGGGCTGAAGAGGAAGCGGGCAACCAAGCCTGCAACAGCTGGAGCAATAGCGTAAGCCCAAGTGATCAGTGGACGGTAGGTTCCTCCACCACGCAATAACCCATCCACCTGCACCGCCAGCAACATCGCCAATCCAAGGGATAGGAAGGTCACACTGATCGAGAAAATCAATGTAGCGATCAGCGTTCCCACATATTCAGGATCCTCAAAGATGGTCTGATAATTTTCAAACCAGACAAACTCATTGGATAGTCCCCAGGGATCCTCAAGATAGAATGAGAGTTTGATCGCCTCAAAGGAAGGCCAAAGGAAAAAGACTGCAATGATCGCAATCTGTGGCAAGACAAACAGGTAGGGGATCGGGGAGTGAGAGAAGGTAACGCGTTTCAAATTATTGTCTTTTCAGAACCGGACCCAGAATGGGTCCGGTATGATAGAAAGGGTTATTTGTAGGTACGTGCAAATTTGACGAGCAATTTGTTCGCACCATCTTCAATGTTGGCTAAGGCAGTCTTTGCATCCTGCTTGCCAGCGAAGAGCTTGTCGTATTCCGCATACATCACCTCACGCACCTGGACGTAGAAGCCCAACTGATAACCCTTGGAATGGTCACCACCAGGGAGGTTCAGTTGAAGGATTCCGATCTCTGCATCGGGATTGTCCTTGTAATACCCCTCACTTTTAGCCAAGTCATATGCAGCGTTGGTGATCGCCACATAACCAGTTTCCCGGTGCCACATGAACTGCACTTCTGGCTCGGTCAGGTACTCAAAGAAGTTTGCAACACCCTTGTATTCAGCATCACTATGACCAGACATTACGAACAGTGCAGCACCACCGATGAAGGTGTTGGTCGGCTTGTTCGTAACCGCATGCCAGTAGGGCAGGTAGGTTGTTCCAAATGGGAACTTCGCAGTGTTCTTCAGTCCACCGAAGGAACCAGATGAACCCAGCCAGATGCCAACTTCCTGATTCACGAAACCGTTCTGGTTATCACCCCAGGCTCGTCCATAGTACTTGTAGAAGCCCTTGTCTTGCCATTCCTTCAACTTTGACCAGTGGGTCACCATTCCTGGATTGTTGTAAAGAATTTTGGTCTCCAAACCACCGAAGCCATTATTGTTGGTAGCCATCGGCAGGTTGTGACGAGAATGGAAATTCTCTGAGAAAATCCAAGGACTGTGTGATTGGGCCAACGGCACGTAACCAGCGTCTTTGAGCGCCGGGGCCACTCGCATTTCAAAATCTTCCCAAGTCGCTGGAGGAAGGGTCAAACCAGCTTTCTGGAAAGCATTTTTATTGTAATACATCACTGGTGTGGAACTATTGAACGGCATTCCAACCATCTTGCCGCTGCTGTCCGCGTAAAAAGAGCGAACACCGCTGATGTAGTTGTTGGCATCAAAGCCAACACCGTGCTTGGAGAGCAGATCCTGTACGGGGAAGACAGCTCCCTTTGCATTGATAATCGTAGCCGCACCAGCATCAAAGATCTGGATGATGTGTGGCTGCTGCTTCGCACGGAAAGCTGCGATTCCAGCGGTCATGGTGTCTTCATAACCACCTTTGTACACCGGGGTGAGCTTGTAGGTCGACTGAGATGCATTGTAGTCTCTGGCAATTCGATTCACGGTCTCGCCAAGAGCACCTTCCATCGCATGCCACCACTGAATTTCAGTTTGAGCCCATGCAGATGGGGTGAACACAACGAAGGTAGCCAGCAACACACTGGCTATCAAGTTACGGAATTTCATGGTCATCCTTATCTTCAAGCGGTTAAAAGCACTGACCAAGGTCAGGCACATCAAGAATGTCTGCTCCATTTCCTCAATTCTTTCAGGCTGCATCCAACTTAATTTCAATTATTCTGATCAATTCAACCTGCTGATCAAAGAATTTTTTTTCGAAAAATTCGATGACCTGGCTTCCTCCCATTGATCAAATTGATGCGATAGCCTCCCAAACATGAACCAATTGTATTAGAGTCTACAAACGTGATCAAAGCCGACCGATTCCAACAAATGATAATCAATTTTGCAAATGATTTTTTCCCAAGAGACATTCTTCTGATTTTCCATTTTGAAAAATGGAGAGATTTTTTAAGAAAGTTCAGCGGAAACGTCGACAAGATGATTACCAAATATTCGCTTTAATTTGGTTTGGTTAGCAAATGATGAAGAGTTGTCTGCAAATTAGTTAGAGCATGGATAATCATGTTCTGTGTGAACATTATTTGAATGATTTTTGGACGAAATGTAGGGCCTGATTGATGAACCTACCTAGCGCGTTAACCCCCTAAAGATTTCATCTCATAAACTTGACTACCCTTGCCGGATCAGTAAGTTTGCAAAGAAAGAATTTTTTGGACTGACCAAGAGGGTTGGCAGCATCCCCGTCTCATCACAGTCCCCCTTCTCAAAAATCAAGAAATCCAAGGAAGAATATGCTCGAACAGGGACAACTCGAAAGCTGGGATCGGGAGAGTTTTTTTCACCCGAACACCCATCTTGGTCAATTTGTGCGCAAGGAAGCCCCCCAGGTTGTGATGAAGGGTGGAGAGGGGGTTTATGTCTACGACAGCAACAGTAATAAATTGCTGGATGGCTTTGCTGGACTGTACTGTGTCAACATCGGCTACGGACGCCAACCCGTGATTGATGCGATCAGCAAGCAGGCCCAGGAACTGGCCTATTACCACGCCTACTTTGGTCATGGTACCGAGGCGAGCATCACCCTCTCCAAGATGGTCCTGGAACGAGCTCCAGAGCACATGAGCAAGATCTACTTCGGGGTCTCGGGTTCTGACGCAAACGACACCAACATCAAGCTCACGTGGCACTACCAGAACATCCTCGGACGTCCTCAGAAGAAGAAGATCATCTCACGCTGGCGAGCCTATCACGGTTCCGGCCTGATGAGCGGATCCCTAACTGGCCTGGATGCCTTCCACAAGAAGTTCGACCTGCCCCTACCGATGGTCAAACACACTGTGGCCCCCTACTACTATCGGCGGCCTACCGAGTTGGAGAATTTCAGCGAGGAGGAATTCAGCGTCCACTGTGCCAAGGAATTGGAAGCCCTGATTGCCCAAGAAGGAGCCGACACAATCGCTGCGATGGTCGCTGAACCTGCTTTGGGCACCGGAGGGCTTGTGCCCCCACCCAAGGGCTACTGGGAAGCCATCACGCCCATTCTCAAGCAACACGATATCCTACTGATAGCCGATGAAGTTGTCACCGGCTTCGGGCGGCTTGGGTCGATGTTCGCCAGTCCTTTCTATGGCTTGGAGCCTGACTTCATGACGATTGCCAAGGGCGTGACCAGCGCCTACCTGCCCCTTTCAGGTTCTCTCATCTCCGGGAAAGTCTACGATGTCCTGATGCAGGGTACCGATGAAAGTGGACCGATTGGGCACGGCTGGACCTACTCCGCACATCCGATTTGTGCTGCTGCTGGAGTAGCCAACCTGAAGCTGATTGACGAGATGAACATCGTTGCTAATACCGTTGAAGTTGGACCCTATTTATTGAAGGAGCTGCAATCAGCGCTGGGGGATCATCCAAATGTGGGGGAAATTCGTGGAGAAGGCTTGCTCGCAGCTGTTGAACTGGTTGAAGAAAGAGCCGGACGGAGGTTCTTTGATCCTTTGAAAAAAGTCGGACCCACGCTGGCCACCAAGATCCGTGAAAATGGTGTGATCGTCCGTGCGATGGCTCAGGGAGACATCCTCGGTATGGCCCCACCACTTTGCCTCAGCCGAGAAGAAGCTGACGTAATCGTCAAAGCTATCCATCAAGCGGTAACCAGTTACTTCTGAACTTTTATTTCCTTCTAATAAGCTACAGACGTGCTCCCAATCATTCCATGGGAGCCCTGTTTTGCCATTAATTGAAATATTCTGAACTAGTGAGCACCTCAAGCTTGATTCCTCTGCAAGTGCAGATTTAATTATTGTTATCCGCTTGCTTATAAGCAAATGATGAGTTGCTCATCCTATCCAACCTTTTCTTTCTCAACGAGCGAATCAATGGCTGAGATTTCATGGCGAGGACTGATCGTCAACACAGAGGGCGAAATGCCCCAGATAGGCAGTAAAGCTCCAGATTTCATGCTGGCAGCAAAAGATCTAAGTGATCTGCAACTAATTGACTTTGCTGGGAAAAATCTGATCCTGAACATCTTCCCCAGTATCGACACACCAACTTGTGCCACCTCTGTGCGAACTTTCAACGTTAGGGTTGCTGACCAGAGCAATACCGTGGTGCTCTGCGTGTCTGTTGATTTGCCCCAAGCACAAGCTCGCTTCTGCGGTGCAGAAAATATTGAGAATGTACAAACAGGCTCAGCCTTCCGTTCCCCAGATTTTGGGAAGGACTATGGGGTCATCATCAAAGACAGCTTCCGACGAGGTCTGATGGCTCGAGCCATCGTAGTGATCAATGGCAATGGTATCGTCAAGCACACCGAGTTGGTTCCCGAAGTTGCCCAACAACCTGACTACGATGCGGCTTTGGCTGCTGCCTCTTAAGTTAGAAGAGTCACTGCCGACATTTTAAAAAAATCAGAGAACTATGATCGAAATTATCGATCATAGTTAAAGTAAATTCTTTACTTGCTGTACTAGAAATTACTAGGACGATCGAGTTATGTTGCAATCAGTTGAACTGGCCTTCACACTCTGACTAATTTGCTTGCCAAGACTGATAGTATGACTAAAACTTATTCTGTTGTCTTTAACGAGATTGACAAAGAGCTATTCAGCAAAATGAAGATAAACTTTGTCCGAAGTCTCTGCCTAGAACCTATAAAAAAGAGGATTTATGAAAACCGCTGAATCTGCTTTGAGTGCTGCAAACGCAGTGGTACCAAAAATCAGTGTTGCTGATGGAATCCAAAAGCATGCCGACGGAAATAGTGTTTTTATCGATGTGCGAGACGGTCTTGAAATCCAAGAAACAGGTACAATTCAAGGTGCCTTGAAAATACCAAGAGGATTTATTGAATTTGCTGCTGATTCAAGTACCCCCTACCATGCCGAGAAGCTTCAAAAAGATGCCCAGATCGTCTTAGTGTGTGGTGCTGGTGGCATGGCCGCTTTAACAGGACACACTCTTGTGGAAATGGGCTTCAAGAATGTTTGTAATGTTGGTGGGTTTGCTGATTGGAAAGAGAACGGCGGGCCTGTTGGAGCATAATTCTAATTAAATAGTCTACGCTAAAATATGATTCAGAAAGATTGCCCAACCTCATTTATGGCGAGGGATTTTCTGTATGATATTGATATGGTTGATTTGTGAGCTCAATAACTTTTCAACCAAAGGGGTGGTCGCCTTCATAAGGCTCTGCTGAGCAAATATGGTTCAGCGAGCCTATATGTCGCAGCCTGCCATGAAAAGTGGCCGATATTTAGCACCCAGTAACTTATCCAGCGGTTCAACTCTCCCATTTGCAATAGGATCTTTTCTATTCGAATCAAAGATCTATTTTCTATTTTCCTCCCAGTAACAATAATCTTCATCCCAAAAGACATTTTGGGATTTATAAGTTGTAGCCATAGGGCTTGAGTCCAAGGATAAGCCTGCCACAAACAAATCAAATCACTTTATCAGCAAGCAACAACTCGTCTTAATTATATTTGAAATTCTTAAAATCAGGCAGACATATCGGTAGGAAGGACATTCAGCAGCACAGCAAAGAAATGAGCCGTGCTACCTCCGAGGACAAAGAGGTGCCAGATAGCATGATGGTAGGGAAGCCGGTGCCAAGAATAGAAAATCACACCCACACTGTAAGAAATTCCACCCACAAAGAGCAAAACTAGGCCAGAGGGCTCAATGGTCTCCCACATTTGTGGAAAGACAATCAGGCAGAGCCAGCCCATTACCAGATATGTCACAGTCGAGGCTTTGGGGAGTTTGCCCACAAAAAAGACCTTGAAGACAATTCCCAGCAGCGCCATGCCCCAGATCACCCCAAAGAGGCTCCAGCCCCAAGTGCCACGGAGGTTATCAAGGAGAAAGGGCGTGTAGGTTCCTGCAATCAGCAAGAAAATCGCAGAGTGATCAAGGATTTTGAAGATGCGTTTGGCTCGCTGATTTTGCAGGCCATGATAGAGGGTAGATGCGAGATATAGCAGAATCAGCGAACTGCCATAAACAGTAACGCTGACAATTTGCAAGGTATCCCCTTGCTGGGAAGCCAACGTGACCAGCAGTGTGAGAGCCGCAACACTTAAAGCTGTTCCAATCCCGTGGGTAATGCTGTTGGCAATCTCTTCGCCGAGGCTCTGGGTTTTGCTTTTTGAAGTCAATCTTGGATGTCAGAGATAATGTTCCAGGATTTCTAAACGCTGGCAATTGGCACTTTCACCTAGTTGTACACGATCTCTTTCCAGAGCACAAACTTATCAGGTCAGCTTACATGCCCCAGCGTAGCCCTGCTGTGTGAACAGGTGCATCCCAGAGTCCCAGTAATTCGTCATCAACCAGATTCAGCGTGATCGAGCATCCGGCCATTTCCAAAGAAGTCACATAATTACCAACCAGTGAGCGGGCAATCGTTATTCCACTTCCAGCCAACTCCTTTTCAACACAGTGGTGCATTAGGTAAAGTTCCATCAAAGGAGTTCCCCCAAATCCATTTACCAACAAGATGGCATTGCCCTTGGCCTGATCTCCAAAATCCTTGCGGATAGCTCCAATCATTTCTGCAGCAATATCCTTGGCTTCAGCAAGTGCAACTCGTTTTCTTCCTGGTTCACCGTGAATCCCGACCCCCATCTCCATTTCATTTTCACCAATCTGGAAGGTCGGACTGCCGGCGGCTGGAACCGTACAGCTTGTTAGGGCGACCCCCATTGATCGCATCTGCTGATTGACACGATCCCCCAGAGTCTTCAAGGCTGCCAAGTCTCCACCTTGCTCTGCTGCAGCACCAACGATCTTCTCGACGATCATGGTTCCTGCGACACCCCGTCGGCCTGTTGAATAAGTTGAAGTCTCCACTGCCACATCGTCGTCAGTCAATACCGTGGTGACCTCACACTCTGCCATCTCGGCAGCCATCTCGAAGTTCATCACGTCACCTTCGTAGTTCTTGACGATCAGTAGCACCCCACCACCACTTTCGGTAGCTTGCATTGCTTCCAGCATTTGATCTGGAGTCGGTGAGGTAAAGACCTGTCCAGGACAGGCAGCATCCAGCATTCCATGCCCAACAAAACCACCATGCAGGGGTTCATGACCGCAACCTCCCCCAGAGATCAATACTGGCTTACCAGGCTTGAGTTGCTTGCGGCGTACAAATTTCCCCTCAGCCCCGAGTTCCAGCAAATCGGCATGTACGGAGACAAAACCACTTAAGCTTTCGGTAAGTACTTGATCGGGGTTATTAATTAATTTTTTCATGGTCTCTCCCACTGAAGAAATGAGGATGGGGAACAGATCAGCACGCTTTCAGGAGCGCTCAGAAATCTGTAGCAGGTGACTTAACCGACGAGCAGTTTCCAGGATCAGGTCATCGAGTTCTTTGTTGGCTTCATCGCTTCCCAGATCTGGCAAGTACAACATCATCCGACGAAAGCGCAGCCCCTCTTGATGCGCCTCATGGTGCTGGTAATGTGGACCGTGACGTCTACCAGGGTGTGCCTGGTCGTAGTAGTACAAGAAGTCTCGACGAGCTTTTTCAGAGAAATGGCAAACCTCAAAGATGATATCCAGATGACGAGCCGGGATGGGTGTGGCGTAGCTGGGATTGGAAATCTGGGAGATAAAACTACGATTCTTGCGCAGCATTGTCGCCAGTCGCTGTCGGGTTCCAGAAGGGCGATTGCTCAGCATCTCTGCGAGGATCTGCTTATACTGGGCAACCAACTTGGCTTTTAAATCCGTTGTCATACCCCCTCCAGATTGGTTTCCCGAATGGTCCACTTGGTCTTCCCCAAGCGAGCTGGTGCCACTGACAAATTACGCAAGCCTGCTTCCAGTAACTGTGCGATGAAATTCGGATCGCTACCCATATCTCCGCAAAGGCTCAGCTCTTGGCCGGAACAATCGCAATGCTCCACCAATTCTCTAATAACTCGCAAGACTGCTGGATGGCCAGGATCTGCCAGATATGCAACATGATGAAGGTCACGGGAACTTGCTGTCAAATATTGAACCAGATCATTACTACCAATCGAAAAAAATGCTGCATCAGTAAACAACTCAGGAGCCAAGGCTGCGGCGGGGACTTCTACCATCATTCCGAGAACTGGCTTGTGGAATTCGATACCTTCTGTCGTGAGTTCTGCACAAACATCTTCCAACAATTCTCTGGTTGAATGTAGTTCGTCAGGAACAGTGACCATCGGCACCATTACCTTCAGATTTCCATGAACAGCAGCCCTGCATAGTGCACGGAGTTGAGTGCGGAAGACCTCTGGTTGTCGTAGAGAAAGTCGGAGTCCTCGTAAACCAAGAAACGGGTTACTTTCAGCTGGTTGCGCCAGCCCGGGCAGAGGCTTGTCACCACCCGCATCAAGAGTGCGAATCGTTACTGGCTTTTCTCCAGCCCATTCCAAGAGTTTTCGATAGGATCGGTACTGTGATTCTTCGCTGGGTAGCCCATGATGAAACAGAAACTCTGAACGCATCAGGCCGATTCCATCACAATGCGCTGAATTGAGTTTTGCCAATTCTTCTGGCAGCGCCACATTGATCAGCACCTGAACTGCTGTTCCGTTCACAGTTTTTGCGGGTTGATCCAATACAGTGGCTAGTCGTTCTGCTTCCTCTTTAGCTATTTGAAGCTTATGCTCAAAGGCTTGAGTTTCCTCTGCGGAAGGATCTACGTGCAGCACACCTTCATACGCATCCAGCAACAATCTGGTTTGATCTGGGAAAGCTCCAAGTGGTAGGTCTTCGATTCCAACTAGCATCGGCACCCCACGGGAACGTGCTAGCATGGCTACATGACTCGAAGGGCTACCTTCCCGCAAGACCACTCCTCCACCTTTATTCCAATCTAGGCCCAGAAATCGACTGGGAGTTAAATCCGTTGCGAGCAGGATCGCTCCCTCAGGAATCCCGGCTTCTGTTTCTCCACGTAGGATCCTGAGGACTCGGTCACGAATATCGCGTAGGTCACTGGCTCGTGCCTGAAAGTACTCGTCTTCGCTTTGCTCGTAGTCCGTTACATGTTCGTCCAACGTTTGTTGCCAGGCTTCGATCAATGTCGTACCTGCTGTAAAAGCCTGACATACTGGATCACTGAGTGCTTCATCTTCGAGCATCACAAGCTGGAACTCGAGAATTTCTACCTCTTCTCCCTCGACTCGCTCCATCAACTCCACCAACTGGCTACTGGCTAACGCCAGGGCTTCTGATAGATCAATCGTGGGTTTCAAGGAGTCAGCAGAACGTCCTACGGCAGACGCCTCCACCCAGAATGCGGCACCCTGAGCAAGACCAGGAGCTGCACTGATTCCTCTAAGCTGAGGCTGACTGGGCATCCTGAGATTCCTCAAAATCCTGATTGACCAAATCAATCAAAGCCTCCACTGCAGGCTGAGCATCTGTTCCAGTGGCTCTCAATTGCAGAATGGTTCCCTGCGGCATCTTGGCTCCCATCACCTTGACAATACTTTTGGCATCGATCCACGGCCCCTCAGAGTCAGCAGCGATTTCAATCTGTGCCGAGAAGCGCTTGGCGAGCTTGGTCAACTTGACAGAGGGCCGAGCATGTAGACCTACATCATGAGTAATTTCTACCGCACCCTCAGAAGTCCAGGTATTTTCTTCAGTCATGCCCCCTCACATTTCTTCTGCTGAGCTTTTGACTTCTTCCAGGCTTGCACCGCCAGATGCTTCCGAAGCTGCTATGACACTCCCTTCGACAATCGGCGCATTGCAGATCACTACCTTCTTTTGTCTTTCGGCAGGTAGCATTTCAATCGCCATTTCGCTATTCGTTTCAGCACCACCAAGATCAACCATTACGGCTACTCCAGAATCTGACCATGCTTTAGAGATGGCTTCCATGATTGCTTCCACACTTGTCCCCAAACCACCGTCAGGGTTGCCACCACACCAGGCAAGAGGAACTTCATCTCCCACCATCTGTAGCACCATTTCAGCCGTACCCGCAGCGACCCACTGAGAATGCGAAACGATCACAATGCCCACGTTACTCATGATTTCTCTTCCAGAAGTTGACAGATAGTTTGAATTATCAATGTAGAGGAACAGGCCCCAGGGTCCATGTGTCCAATCGAGCGATCACCCAGGAAAGAAGCCCGTCCACGAGTTGCTTTCATTGGAATTGTGGCTTCTGCGGCTTGCTGGGCAATGGCAGAGATCTCTGCCATTGATTTATTTGCTTCCAAGGCTTGCTGAACTGGAGCCAACACATCTAACATGGTCTTGGCTCCAAGATCTGCTTTTCCTCGTTTCTTCAAAGCTTCGATGGATGCCACAAGCATCTGACTCAATTTCGCAGAATCCAACTCATCGTCAGTGGGCCATTCCTTACCCAGCGTCATCGCTAGAGTGCCGTAGAGTGGACCAGAGGCCCCCCCAACTTTCATCACCATGGTCATTCCCACTGCTTTAAGGGTCTCAGCTGGTGGTTTGGCTGTGATATTGTCCAAATCAGCGAGCACGTTCTCCAGGCCTCTCTTCATATTGATGCCATGATCGCCATCACCAATAGCTTGATCCAAAACCGTGAGGTGTTCAGCCTGGGCAATCACTGCTTCTGCAGTTCCTTGAAGTAACGATCTAAGTAAGTCTGGAGTCATCTGTAGCTTCTCCATCAAGTTGCCTTGCCTTCAGGCAGACAAACGATTTCCAGATTGGTCAAAGAAAAGAGGTTGCACCAATTCAAGGGCTACCCCGTCACCTTCCTTCAGCAAAGTTGCTGGATCTGCCAGCAAGGTGAGATCTTGTCCTGCACAGAGCAGATGCAGGTAAGTCTGGTCGCCAAGATATTCAACACGTTGCACTTGGGCTGGTACAGTGGCCTTGGTCTGCTTATCTACAGAATGCAACTGAACATGGTCTGTCCGCAATCCAAGCTGTGTGGTGTTGGCAGGAGCATGTACGGGCCATTCACTGCTCAATGGAACGAGATTGATCGAGGGTTGACCCAATCGCTCAGCCACATAGGTGTTGTTTGGCTGTTCAAAAATTTCCTTGGGCGTGCCCAGTTGTACCAGTTCCCCCTCTCGGAGCACTCCAATGCGATCAGCCAGAGTCATTGCTTCCACCTGGTCGTGGGTCACATAAAGGATCGTTGCCCCAAGATTCTGTTGAATGTGCTTCAGCTCCACTCGCAGTTCAGTTCGCAGCTTCGCATCCAGGGAAGAGAGCGGTTCATCCATCAGATAGATGGTTGGCTTTCGTACCAGTGCCCGTCCTATCGCGACGCGTTGCATCTCTCCACCGGACAAGGCCGTTGCTTTATTTTCAAGCTTGTGGTTAATCTGCACCATCTTCGCTATTTCCTCAACCCGACTGGCAACAGCGTCTTCAGAAAGGCCGGATACTGGCGAGCGAAGCGGGAAGCTCAAATTGTCTCGAACCGTCAAGTGTGGGTACAAAGAGTATTGCTGGAAAACAAACGCAACATCTCTTTCAGCAGGTTGAGACTTCGTCATGTCCAGACCATTGATCCGAATACTCCCAGAATCTGCCTCCTCCAATCCAGCAATCAAACGGAGAGTGGTTGTTTTGCCAGCTCCCGAAGGGCCCAACAAAACAACCAGTTCTCCATCTCCAATGGTCAACTCGAAGTTGTTGATTGCAAGCGTGTCCCCGAAGCGCTTCTGTATTCCCTGGAGAGCTATCTCAGCCATGAGCAACCTCCATGGACAGTGCTTTTCCATCACTCTTATCAAATAGAGAGGCCCTCTGAGCAGCAAAATTCAATCGCACTGATTGCCCTTCTCCAAATGAATGAGTGCTACGAACGCGAGAAAGTGCTTGTCCATAAGGAGTCTGGATCATCAGGATCTGGGTAGTTCCCATGTATTCCACGGCACTGATTTCTCCCGGCAGGGGGCCTTTCTGCTCTGGAAGTATGTGTTCCGGGCGAACACCCAAGACAAGATTGCCAGCTTGAACACCCTGTATTGACGCAGGACAACGAAGTGTTCCACAGCTGTTACCTGGCAAAGTGATCTCCGTTTGTCCAGGCTCCAGAGCATTGGGCAACGTGAGCAAATTCATCGGTGGTGATCCGATAAAACCAGCAACATACATGGTTGATGGTGTATTGTAGATCTCGCTTGGTGTCCCCAACTGCTCAATCACACCATGATTCATCACCGCAATCCGGTCAGCCATGGCCATCGCCTCCAGTTGGTCATGCGTGACGTAAGCCGTCGTTGCCTCAATTCGGTCATGCAATCCCTTCAGTTCCTGGCACATCAAATTACGAAATTCAGCATCAAGAGCACCAAGAGGTTCATCCATCAGGAAGGCTTTAGGGCGACGAATGATAGCTCTTCCGAGAGCTACGCGTTGACGATCACCACCAGATAGCCCTGAGACAGAACGATTCAGCAGATGATCGATTCTCAGTAGACGAGCCGCTTCTTCAACTCGCAGCTTGATTTCTGAAGAAGGAGTCCCAATGCACTTTAATGGGAAAGCCAGATTCTTCCGCACATTCATGTGGGGATAGAGCGCAAACAACTGGAAGACAAAAGCAATGTCTCTTTGAGACGCTGGCAGGAAGGTGACTTCTTCCTGATCAAGCCGAATCTCACCAGAAGTGGGCAACTCCAGTCCAGCAATCATCCGCAACGTCGTTGTTTTCCCACACCCAGAGGGCCCCAACATCACGAAGAATTCACCGTTTTGAATCGTGAAGCTGGAGTCTTGGACCGCAACGAAATCCCCGAAGGATTTTTTCAGGCGACTGACTTGAATCTCGGCCATTTGCTATTCCGGGAAGTGGCTCACGATAATGAACAAAACGGTGCCTGTGAGGATCACCACGAAGGAGTAGGTGTAAAGCACTAGCAAAAAGGGCTGCATCAACATCACCACCCCAAGCAGGATGATCACTGTAGCAATCCACTCCCAAAAATTTCTTCGAAAGTAGCGCTGAAGGCTCGATGTTGTGTTCTCTGACATCAGGCTCCTCTTTATTTGCGGACGGCGCCGAAAGTGATTCCACGTAGCAGATGCTTGCGGAGCATGATCGTGAAGAACACGATGGGTACCAGAAAGAGTGTTGCGCCAGCTGCTACTGCAGGCCAGTCTAGCCCTCCTTCCCCAATGATAGTTGGAATAAAAGGTGGTGCCGTCTGAGCGGTGCCTGAAGTTAGTAAGAGGGCAAAGGCATATTCATTCCAACTGAAGATCAAACAGAAGATCGCAGTTGCGGCTATACCTGTAGTTGCCTGGGGCAAGACCACTTTACGGAAAGACTGGAAACGAGAGTAGCCATCGATCATCGCAGCTTCCTCATATTCCCGTGGAATCTCATCAATAAAGCCCTTCAGAAGCCAGACTGCCAAGGAGATGTTGACAGCCGTATAGAGCAGGATCATTCCTAGGTGCGTGTCTGCCAAACCCAACTTGCGATACATCAGGAAGATGGGAATCGCCACAGCGATTGGCGGCATCATCCGGGTAGAGAGGATGAAAAACATCAGGTCATCTTTGAGCGGGATCTTAAAGCGTGAGAATGCATAGGCCGCCAGGGTTCCCAAGAAGACCGAAAGAAACGTAGAACCGAAGCCAATGATGATAGAATTGAGGAATCGCTGACCAAATTTGGAAGGGCCTGCGATCACCATGCTTCGTGAACGAACCAACTCATCGTACCAGGTTTCTGGAGGCGGCAATGTTTCCATGTACTCTGGAGTTTGCCGAGTTCGGGTAGTGAAGACGTTTACATAGCCTTCCATGGTTGGGGAGAACACCATCTTTGGAGGATAGCTGATCGAATCCGGGGGAGACTTGAAGCCAGTTAGGAAGATCCAAATCAGTGGGATGATGCTGACCAATGCATACACAATGACTAATCCAGCAGCTAATCGCTTGCCCCAGAGCTTTTCGTGTGGAGGTGTGGAACTCATCGTTGCTTCACTGCATTGAGAGCTTTGACGTAGATGTTCGCCACGCCAAAGACCGTCACAAAAAGGATAATGGCAAAAGCTGAAGAGTAGCCAGTCCGCCACTTCTCAAAGGCCTCTCGCTTCAAGTTGATTGAAGCCAGTTCGGTCACTGATCCTGGACCACCGTTGGTCAATTCCACCACGAGGTCAAACATCTTGAAGTTCTCAATTGCTCGAAACAACACGGCCAACATCAAGAAAGGTAGAACCATCGGGACTGTAATCGACCAGAATTGACGCCACTTTGAGGCCCGATCGACTTCTGCTGCCTCATAGATATAATCAGGAATCGAACGCAGCCCAGCCAAGCAAATCAGCATGATGTATGGTGTCCACATCCAGGTATCAACGATCACAATAGACCAGGGTGCCAAATTGACATCCCCCAGCATCTGAAAAGACGAAGGATCTGCACCTGTGAAGAAAGCAATGATGTAATTGAAAAGCCCAATCTGGGGTTGATAGAGAAAGCGCCAGAAATTTCCCACTACTGCCGGCGAAAGCATCATCGGCAGCAAGATCAGCGTGGTCCAGAAAGAGTGTCCTTTGAATTGCTTGTTCAGTAGCCAAGCTAGGCCAAAGCCAAGTAGTACCTGCAGCAGCATCGTCCAAATCAGAAAATGTGCGGTCGTCTGCAAGGTGATCCAGATATCTGCATCACCCAGCACACGCTCGTAGTTCCTGAGCCCAATGAACTTTTCACCGCGGGCAGCACGGTTAGCTTTGTAATTGGTAAAGGACAGTTGGATGGTCCAGATCAACGGGAAAATGTTGATCGCCAACAACAGTAGAATGGTTGGAGTCACAAAGAGCCAGGCAATGGCTCGATCTGATAGTCCTCTTACCTGTCTGACAACGGGCGCAGGTGTAGCAACAGCTGCAGAGGTGACAATTTTTTGGAGTATAGAAGGACGAGACATCGGGCTCCTTTTAAACACAACTGGTCACAGGAATTCACTGTTATTTACAGTTGAATTCCTGTGAATTCATCCTAGAGCTTGCCTTCGTCTTCAAAGGTCTCTGTCCAGTCTTCAATCAGCTTGTCGAGTGCTTCCTGAGCGGTTCCTTGATCAGCCACCACAAAGTCATGCACACGCTTCTGCATCGCCAACAGCAGCTCTGCGTAAGCAGGCTCCTGCCAGAAATCCTGAACTCCGTCCATCGCCTTCAGGAAGTCTGCAGCAAACGGCTGGGTGTTGGCAAAGCCCGGATCCAAAAGAACAGACTTATGGCAGGAGTATCCACCCAATGACCACCACTTCTTCTGAACTTCAGGAGAAGCGAACCACTTGATGTACTCCAAGGCCTGATCTTTGTTCTCGGAGTAGGAAACCACAGAGATTCCCTGCCCACCCAATGTAGAAGCTTCCACTTTTTGACCTGGATTCACGAAGAAACCGATCTTGTCACCGCCAACCACAGGATCTTTGTGGAGCCCGGGGAAGAAGGCGAACCAGTTCATCATCATGGCAACTTGCCCGGACTTGAAAGCATCTAGTCCTTCTTCCATGTAGCTATCGGTGTAGCCTGGAGGAGTACAGCACTTGTAGAGATCCTTGTAGAATTCCAACGCTGCTACAGCGTCTGGTGAATTAACAAAGCCTTCCATGTCATAAGGCTTGTTTGGATTCTGGTACTGGAAACCCCAGGAGTAGAGAGCACCAGTCGCACCCATGGTGATTCCCTCAGATCCACGTTCGGTGAAAATCGCAGCGCCATAGACACGCTTCCCATCGATATCTCGCCCCTGGAAGAACTCACCAATGTCTTTCATCTCTGTCCAGGTCTTTGGCGGCTCCAGATCACGTCCGTACTTAGACTTGAATTCTGAACGTAGTGCTGGCCGTGAGAACCAGTCCTCTCGGTAGACCCAGCCATTGGCATCACCCATCGCTGGCAGAGCCCAGTAGTTGGGGCTTCCTTTTGGCCAGGTGGAGTAGGCGTAAACGGTTGCCGGCAGGAAGTCATCCATTGAAATGCCTTCCTTATCAAAGAAGCTGTTTAGCTTAACATAGTGTCCGTTCTCAGCAGAACCACCAATCCACTGACTGTCTCCAATAAGTAGGTCACAGAGTTTACCGCCGGAGTTCAGTTCGTTTAGCATTCGGTCAGCATAATTGGGCCAGGGCACGAACTCAAAATTCATTTCGATTCCGCTCTGGGCTGTGAAGTCCTTGGACATCTCAACCAAAGCGTTTGCAGGGTCCCACGCTGCCCAGCAAAGAGTGAGGCTTTGGGCTTGAGCCTTCTGGCTTGGCGCTGCCATGACCGTCAGCGCCAGTGTAGCGCCAGCTGCGGTCTGCAGCATTGACTTGATCCATCCCTTTTTCATGATTCCTCTCTTGTTAAGGAGATCCCATCACCCGATCTGAAATGATTCAGGGTGAACAGTTGTCGCTTGTTCCAGGCTCCGGAATCGACTCCGGTCTGTTGCGCAAGGCGCTAAATTAGTAAACTTAAAACTAAACAAAAGAAAGAAAAAAATACGCCGAACACAAATTTCGCACTTGCACAATCAGATATAATGAGGATTGGAAAGGAATAATGTCAGCTGTTTAATGAAGTCCACACTCCACCATTTTTGTGGGAACGCAACACGGCATCAACAAAACGCATCCCTTGTAGACCTTCTTCCAGATCGGGGAAAATTACCTCGTTCAGCTGATTTTTTCCGTTGCGCTTGGCTTCAATTGCATCAGCCACTTCACGATAGATGGTAGCAAATCCTTCGAGGTAGCCCTCTGGATGCCCTGGTGGAATTCTGGTGACCCTTGCAGCAGCACCTGTAAGGCCAGGACCGCCTCGTCCAAGCAAGCGAGAAGGCTCCCCAAGAGGGGAGAACGTTAAATAATTCGGGTTTTCCTGAGACCAACTCAGGCCAGCTTTGTCTCCATAAATCCGCAGACGTAGCCCATTTTCATTACCAGGGGCCACTTGACTAGCCCAAAGCATACCTTTGGCGCCCCCTTCAAAGCGCAGCAACACGTGGACGTTATCATCAAGTTGCCTTCCTTCAACAAAAGAATTCAGGTCTGCCAACACACTCGCCGGTGTTAGTCCCGAGACGAAACAGGCTAGATGGAAGGCATGGGTTCCAATATCTCCAAGACATCCACCTCCTCCGGCCTGATTTGGATCTGTTCGCCAGGAAGCTTGCTTTTGCCCGGTGTCTTCCAACTTTTCGCTCAACCAATCCTGGGGATATTCCGCTTGAACCACCCGAATCTTTCCAAGCTCTCCACTAGCGATGATTTCACGAGCATGTCGAATCAACGGATAACCGCTGTAGTTGTAAGTTACAGCAAAAAGACAACCCTTCTCCTTGACCAGTTCAGATAGTCCCTCCGTATCCGCAAGGTGAGCAGCCAACGGTTTATCACAAATCACATAGATTCCAGCTTCCAGAAAGGCCTTGGCAATCGGGACATGCAGATGGTTTGGAGTAACAATCACGACTGCCTCAATTCCATCAGGACGAGCCGCTTCCTGCTGAGCCATTTCGTGGTAGCTTCCGTAACAACGATCCGCAGCAATTCCAATCGCTTGACCGGAACGCTTTGAACGCTCGGCTTCTGAACTCAAAGCTCCTGCAACCAGCTCAAAACGGTCATCAATGCGAGCTGCAATGCGATGCACTGCTCCAATAAAGGCACCTTCACCACCACCCACCATTCCATAGGGAATGCGGCGGAAGTTCGAATTGGTTTCATATGCTTCAATCGTCATGTAATCCTCTAAAAATTTGTTGTAGTGATGAATAGATTCTTTGATCAGTGGTAGGTTGTCGGAGCCAACAGGCAGTTTGATTCTTCGAGCGAGGATTCAAGCTGGATGGTTGCATGCTCAATCTCAAATTGATCATGCAGATGCTGCTGGATCTGGTGGAGCAAGGAGTTATCCAGTGATTGCTGATGTACCACCAAATGAACGGTCAGTGCGACCTCACTGGTACTCAACGGCCAAACATGAAGATCATGCAGACGGTCTACCTGATCCAAGTTAGCCAGATACTGTCGAATGCCCTGTACATCAATGTTTCGAGGTACTGCATCCAATGCGTAATTCAGGGAATCTTTGAGTAAACCCCAACTGCTGAAAATGATGAAACTAGCCACCAGCAGACAAGGGGCTGGATCAACCCAGGGCAATTCCTGCCAAAGCATTAGCAGGCCACCAAGCATTACCGCCAGTGAGATCCCTGCATCAGCCACCATGTGCAGAGATGCAGCCCGCAAATTGCGGTCATGGTGTTGACCACTCACGAACAGGAGGGCCGTCACTGTATTGACCAGCACTCCAACTCCAGCTACCACAATGATGGTCAAGCTTGTCACCGATTGTGGTGCAAAGAGTCGCTGAAAGGCTTCCCAGCCAAGGGCATCTGTGGCAACCAGAAGCATCAACGAACTCAACAAGGAGGCCATCACAGGGACCTTACGCCACCCGTAAGTTCGATTTGCTGTGGCAGGAGCTTTTGCCAGATAACTTGCTCCCCAGGCAAGCAGTAGTCCTGCAACATCACTCAGGTTATGACCAGCATCTGCCAGTAAAACGAGCGAATCTGAGAGTAACCCGAAAAAGAATTCCACGAACACGAATCCCAAGTTCAGGGTTACCCCAAGCGCAAAAGCTCAGTTGTAATTACCAACATGGTGATCGTGTGCCATTGTGTTTTCAGTAGCCAGACAGCCTTTCAGGTCAATCCCAGCATCCGCTGATTCGCTGCTTCATCAGTTCCACCATCTGCGAAGTCATCAAATGCCTTTTCAGTGACCTCGATGATATGACGTTGAATGAAGGGGGCACCTTCTGCAGCACCATGTTCGGGATGCTTCAGACAGCATTCCCACTCCAGCACTGCCCAGCCTGGAAAGTCGTACTGGGCCATCTTGGAGAAGATCCCTGGGAAATCAACCTGTCCATCCCCGAGAGAACGGAAACGGCCTGCACGGTTGACCCAGGACTGATAACCGCCATAAACTCCTTGTCGACCAGTCGGGTTGAATTCTGCATCCTTGACATGGAAAATCTTGATCATGTCGTGATAGATGTCGATGTGCTCCAAATAGTCTAAGGCTTGCAGGACATAGTGACTGGGATCATAAAGCATTCGACAGCGTGGGTGATTGCCAGTTCGCTCTAGCAGCATTTCAAAGGTCACTCCGTCATGGAGATCTTCACCTGGATGAATTTCGTAGCAAACATCAACTCCGGCATTCTCAAATACATTTAGGATGGGGGTCCAACGCTTGGCCAACTCGTCAAAGGCTGTCTCGACAAGCCCAGAAGGTCGCTGTGGCCAGGGATACATGTAGGGCCACGCCAATGCTCCTGAGAAGGTAGCATGCGCAGTCAGTCCAAGGTGTTGGGAAGCCTGAGCTGCCATAAACAACTGATTGACGGCCCACTCTTGTCTCGCTTGTGGGTTACCACGAACTTCAGGGGCTGCAAACCCGTCGAATGCGTCATCATAAGCTGGATGAACGGCCACGAGTTGGCCTTGTAAGTGCGTGGAGAGTTCAGTGATTTTCAGTCCATAAGAAGCCGCAACACCTGCGACTTCATCACAGTAGGTCTTGGAAGCTGCTGCTTTTTCCAGATCGAAGAGACGCTTGTCCCAACTCGGCACCTGAACTCCTTTGTAGCCGAGACCGGAAACCCACTGACAGATACTGTCAAAGCTGTTGAATGGTGCCTGATCACCCGCAAATTGGGCTAGGAAAATAGCGGGACCTTTGATGGTTTTCATGAGAAACCCCACAGTTGGCGTGATGCAATTTCTTCCCGAAGGATTAAGTCCCCGGGATAGGTTGAGAGGAGAAGCTCACAAGGGAGCAAACGGCCGAATCGTAGCGCTCTGGACGAAGGAAGGCAACGCCCAAATCAGAGCAAACGCTACGATTTGCAATTTTTCCTCAGAAAGAGTTAAAAAATGGATCCGTTAGCCAAGTTGCTGCGCCCCAAAAAACTAGAGGAGGTCTTTGGTCAGGAGCAGATCTTGGCCCATCAACAGGCACTTTTGCAAAAAGGATCCTTCATCCTTTGGGGTCCACCCGGCTGTGGCAAGACCACCATCGCACGGATCATCGGGGAGCAGCCAGGTATTCAATTTTTTGCCATCTCTGCAGTCTATGACGGTGTCGCAGAGTTACGAAAGGTTTTTCATCAGGCCGAGGAAGTATCTCTACTTACTGCAAAATCAATCCTCTTCGTTGATGAAATTCATCGTTTCAATCGAGGTCAGCAAGATGCGCTACTCTCAGTGATTGAGGAAGGACTACTCCGGTTGATCGGGGCCACCACAGAGAATCCCTCATTCTCATTGAATGCCGCCTTGCTCTCGCGCACTCAGGTACTCACTCTCAAGCCACTGGAGGAGGATGCACTTGAATCCCTGCTGAAGCGTGCGGCAGATTACATCAAGCGACCACTTCCGCTCGAGGCAACTGCTCGTGAAAAGTTACTGCAGCTGGCTGATGGAGATGGACGTTACCTACTAAATCTGGCAGAAATTCTCTATGATCAACCAGAAGCCACAACGCTGAACACAGAACAAATGTTGGAGTTAGTGCGCCATCGGGCACCACAGTATGATCGAGCTGGTGATCAGCACTACAATTTGATCTCGGCACTACACAAATCCTTGCGAGCCTCTGATTGTGACTCTGCCCTGTATTGGTTGGCGAGAATGATGATTGGTGGTGAAGACAAGGCCTATATTCTGCGAAGATTGACCAGGATAGCGGTTGAAGATGTTGGGTTGGCGGCCCCTGAAGCAATGGGCCGAGCCTTGGAAGCTTGGAATTGTTATGAGCGATTGGGTAGCCCTGAGGGAGATCTAGCTTTGGTGCAACTTACAATTTTCCTGGCCACTGCCCCTAAATCTAACGCTGCCTATCTGGCTTGGAAACAGGCCCAGCAACTAGCTCAGCAGTATGGTTCGCTCATGCCACCCAAGCACATTTTGAATGCTCCGACGAAGTTGATGCGTGAGGAAGGATACGGTCTGGGCTACCAGTATGATCACGATGATCCAGATGGGTTTTCGGGACAGAATTGCTTTCCGGATGAAATTCCTCGTAAACAATTCTATGCGCCTGTGGAGAGAGGATATGAAAGAGAAATTGCCAAACGCCTAGCTTACTGGCAAAGGCTGCGTGAACGTAAAGCAAATCAGGGCTGAACAATATTGGTGTATGAAACCTATTACAAATACGATTTTTATCCTTGGTTGAATAAACATTGAAACAGTATGGAGAATTCGTCATGACGGTCGAGGTTGGAGTCATCATGGGTAGCAAATCGGACTGGGAAACCATGCGGCACGCCTGTGAGGCTCTCACACAGTTTGATGTGCAATTTGAAAAACGCATTGTTTCAGCTCATCGCACACCTCAATTGATGACAGAATACGCGAATCAGGCTGACAAAAGGGGCCTAAGGATTATCATCGCTGGGGCTGGGGGAGCCGCACATTTGCCAGGAATGGTTGCAGCCCAAACTCTGGTTCCCGTGATCGGGGTTCCTGTCAAATCTTCATCATTGAGCGGATTGGACTCACTTCTTTCCATTGTGCAAATGCCACGTGGAGTTCCTGTCGCCACTGTTGCGATCGGTGAGGCTGGCGCTTTCAATGCTGGTTTGCTCGCTGTCCAGATGCTTGCTGTCTATAAGCAGGATCTGCGCGCTCGCTTGGAGGACTGGCGGAACCAAACCCGTGACACTGTTATAGCGACAGAATTACCATGATAGGCCCAACCATCGGACTACTGGGAGGTGGTCAACTTGGACAAATGCTGATTCTGGCGGGTCTCCCTCTCGGGCTACGCTTTGTCGTTTGGGATCCAGATCCTGAAAGTCCTGCTGGTAAGCTTTCTACCAGACATTTTTGTGAACCTTACGATTCAAGAGAAACCCATAAGGAATTCGCTAGGCTTTCCGACTTGGTCACCTATGAATTCGAGAATATTCCTTATCCACTAGTTGCGGAATTAGAGCAGAAGGTTTCTTTGCCACAGGGCAGCTCCTTGCTATCGACCTGCCAGCATCGCATTCGTGAGAAGCAAACTTTGAAACAGCTTTCAATTGCGACAGCCCCTTTTCAGAGTGTGGCTTCTACTCGAGCATTAGAAGAATGCTTCCAGCAATGGCAGACCCCCATTCTGCTCAAGACCTGTATGGGCGGCTATGACGGCAAAGGCCAAAGGAAGGTGGATAAAGTAGCTGATGCAGAGGCTGCTTTTCAGGACTTACAAGGTGACCAACGAGAGTTGATTGCTGAAGGTTGGCTACCTTTTGAGCGAGAGATCTCATCGCTAGTTGCTCGATCGACCACGGGTGAAATTCATTGTTTTCCAGTTGTGGAAAATGTTCACGAGGCAGGGATTCTGGCAAGTTCACTGGTGCCTGCCCGGATTAGTGAAGACTTGAATCGAAAAGCACAGGACATTACAACTCAAATCGCTCAGGGCTTGCAACTACACGGCATGCTTGCCATCGAGATGTTCGTGATGCCAGATGGCCAATTATTGGTCAATGAACTCGCTCCAAGACCACATAATTCCGGACATTACACTCAGGATGGCACTAATGTTTGCCAATTTGAGCAGCACCTCAGAGCTATCTGTGGCTGGCCTCTCAGAGAACCAAAGTTACACTCTCCAACGGTTATGTTGAACCTGCTTGGTGAGCACATCTCAGCTCTTCAAGCCTGGCATCTTGGTCTGCCAGCTGAAGCACATCTACACTGGTATGGAAAAGCCGAAGCACGACCCGGACGTAAAATGGCTCACCTCAATCTTTGTGCGGCGTCCTTGGACGAAGCGTTGGAAGAGTTAGAAAAGTGGAAGCTCCGCTCTCCTCCCAAGGGAATTTACACCTGATAAAGACCTTGACTTGCCATGCAAACTTCAACGGAATGAATGAAATAGCATTCTACCCGGACACCCCAAATTTTCCGGTTCTTCCGCACTCTTACTCAGCGTATTGAGGTTCCATGTCCGCTTCTGGCTCTTTTCCCTCCAATCCCAGCAACAGCATCATTGTACGGCTTAAAATCACTAACAAGATCGGCATGTTGGCCAAGATCACTAACATCATTTCCGAAATGGGTGGCAATCTGGATGCGATCGATATCGTCAGACCGACCTCCGATGCTCTAGTGCGGGACATCAGCATCTTTACCCATAGTGAAGATCATGGATCAAAAATTGTGGAAGCGCTCAAGCAATTGGAGAACGTAGAGTTCATTCGATTCTACGATCGAACGTTTCTCGTTCATGAAGGTGGAAAACTATCCGTTGAGAGTCGATTACCCCTGAAGTCACGCAACGATTTGTCTCTCGCTTACACTCCGGGAGTCGCACGTGTCTGCATGGCCTTACATCGCAATCCCGAGGACACTTATCGCTACACCATCAAGGGGAATTGTGTGGCAGTCGTAACGGATGGGACCGCAGTGCTTGGACTCGGAAACATCGGCCCAAAAGCTGCGATGCCCGTGATGGAAGGTAAGGCGATGCTGTTTAAGGAATTTGCAGGAATTGACGCATGGCCCATCTGCCTGGACACACAAGATACCGAGGAGATCATCCGGATCGTCAAAGCGTTGGCTCCTGGTCTTGGCGGTGTTAACTTGGAAGACATCGCGGCTCCTCGCTGCTTCGAAATCGAAAAGCGGCTCAAGGAAGAGTTGGATATCCCTGTCTTTCACGATGATCAGCATGGGACTGCCGTCGTCACCACAGCAGCCTTGATCAATGCTCTGAAGTTAGTCAGCAAAAAAGCGGAAAGCCTCAAGGTGGTTGTTTCAGGCGCAGGGGCTGCTGGTACGGCCTGCACCAAGATGATGATGCTGATGGGAATTACCAATATTGTTTGTTGTGACAGCAAAGGGGCCTTACACAATGGACGCACTAACCTCAATGCTGACAAACAGTGGCTTGTTGATCATACCAACCCCGATGGGGAGGCTGGATCTTTGAAAGATGTAATTCGTGGAGCAGACGTATTTGTCGGAGTATCGCAACCCAATCTGCTGGATGAGCAGGATCTACAGAACATGGCAAAAGCCCCGATTGTCTTTGCGATGGCCAATCCCGATCCTGAAATCATGCCGGAAATTGCACAACCCTATGTCGCTGTAATGGCGACCGGTCGCAGCGACTATCCGAACCAGATCAATAATGTGCTCTGTTTCCCGGGCATCTTCCGTGGTGCGATTGACTCCCGTTCATCCATCATCAATGAAGAGATGAAGATGGCGGCAGCTGAAGCAATCGCTCATAGTATTGATGAGAATCATTTAGCTCCTGACTATATAATTCCTAGTGTATTTGATCAGACTGTTGTACCTGCAGTGTCTGAAGCTGTTCAACAGGCTGCTATCGATACTGGAGTCGCTCGACGGGAAAAAATTGTCAGAATGACTCCCAGTAGTTCAAAACAAGATGGAGAATGAAGGACCGCCAGAAACTAACTGACAAAGCCTATCAGAGGTTGATTCGACCGTTTCTCTTCCGTCAGGATCCAGAAGAGATCCATGAATTGACCCTGACTTGGCTCGAGCAGGCAGAGCGTTTTGGAAGTCCGCATCTTTACAAACTCTTCTATCCACCTGTTCCAGACCTACATCGCCTAAAAATGGAGTGCTTCGGTCTGGAATTTCCTAACCCTGTTGGGATCGCAGCTGGTTTAGATAAAAACGCCAAAGTTTACAACTCACTACTTTCCTTCGGCTTTGGCTTCGTGGAATGCGGGACCATTACGCCTCGACCCCAACCTGGAAATGAGCGTCCACGAATCTTCCGTCTATTGAAAGATGAGGCACTGATCAACCGTCTGGGTTTCAACAACCAAGGTCAGGATGCCTTGCTCCAACGTCTACATCAAAGACCAAAGCAAGGCATTGTTGGAATCAACCTTGGCAAAAACAAAGACACTCCCAACGAAAAAGCAGCTGAGGATTACCAACGACTCCTGACTGCTGTTTGGCACACTGCCAGTTACGTTGTAGTCAACATCAGCTCGCCCAATACTCCAAACCTCCGTAAATTACAGGAAAAAACTGCTCTCCAACGACTGCTTGATTACTTGTTTCAGACTGCCCAAGAGTTACAGTTACAACATCCTCGGCAGCTCCCAATCTTACTTAAAATTGCTCCTGATCTGAGTGATGAGGCCCTTCGCGATCTCCTAGAAGTTGTCCACCAATTTCCTCTAGCTGGCTTGATCGCCACCAACACGACTCTTGAACGTAATCAATTACGCTCTTCTCATGCTCATCAAACAGGAGGATTGAGTGGACGTCCCTTACATACGTTGTCGACTCAGATCCTCTCGAAACTTTATCAGGAGCTTCAAGGAAAGCTTCTACTGATTGGTGTCGGTGGAATCACAGACGGTAAAAGCGCCTACGACAAGATCAAAGCTGGGGCCACTCTGCTACAGGTCTACACAGGGCTTGTTTACCAAGGCCCTGGTCTAGCCAATCAAATCTGCCGAGAACTGCTGACACATCTGAACAAAGATGGTTACGCTCACCTTTCGGACGCAATTGGGGCGGATCATCGCTCCTAGCTACTACCAATTCCTAAAAATCTGATTGCTCTTTTAATCAATTACTGTATTGCTACGTTCTCGTGCTGGGTGCCGCGCTTGCGGAGAATAGGGAATCCGGTGAAATCCCGGAGCTGTCCTCGCAACTGTGAAGGGTGTATCTCACAACCGTTAGCCACTGCAAAAGCGGGAAGGCGTTGTGAACTTGCCCTGAGCCAGGAGACCTGCCCATCACACGTTCAGATTCAGGCGAGGAACCTGAGAGGCTGACGATTTCTAGTCGATCTGCAGAACAACCAATTCTAGCTGATCTCCATCCGTCCTATCGTCCCAACCTCTCATCTTCCCGTCTTTCGTATTCTCCAGATCAAGGTAACGCATTTGCGGATTCTGGTCACTGGTGGTGTTAAGAGTGGAAAGTCGCGCTTGGCCGAAAAACTGGCGCTCTCAATTCCTACAACAGAACTACCGATCTACCTAGCAACGACTGAATTCACCGAAGATCCAGAGCTACAACAACGTATTGCTCTTCACCAGCAACAGCGAGTGGAGCGTTTTGTCACAATTGAGGAGGGCCTGTGGTTACAACAGAAGCTCCCAAAGGAACCTCGGATCGTACTGGTGGAGTGTCTGACCATGTGGCTGAACAATCTGCTGCACCATGGCCACGATGAAGAGCGGGCCTTCTCGGAACTGGAGGCTCTCTGGAACAGCCCTCATCAATTTGTGCTGGTACTCAATGAAGTAGGCTTGGGAATCGTTCCAACTAATCCCCTAGCCAGGCGCTTTGCTGATCTCTCCGGAAGAGTAGGCCAATGGTTGGGGGAACGTTGTGATCAGGTTTTCTTTTGTGCAGCTGGTCTTCCACTACAACTCAAGTAATTGAATAAGCATGTCAGAAGGAACGGACGATTTTGGGTTGGTGATCGCAGGACACGGTAGTCGAGATGCCGATGGTACCAGGGAGTTTGAAGAAGCCCTGATGCTTCTCAAGCAACGTCAGCCAGATCGAGTCATCACGCACGGGTTCCTCGAGTTCGCAACTCCTACAATTGATGAGGCCTTACGCGAAAATGTCCGCATGGGTTCTCGCAAGATTGTGATGGTGCCCGGAATCCTCTTTGCCGCCAGTCACGGCAAGAACGATATGCCTGTTGAACTACTGAGCGTGAAGCCAGAATTTCCGGAAGTTAAATTCCACTACGGTGGACCGATGGGAATTCATCCGCTGCTGCTAAAACTGTTTCAAGAGCGAATCATCAGTGCTGAAGCACAATCTGCCCGGATGATCCCTCGGCATGAATCGCTACTTGTCGTTGTCGGGCGTGGGACCACCGATCCAGATGTGAATTCCAATGTAAATAAGCTAGCACGTATGGTTGAGGAGGGGATGGGTTTTGGGAGTTCCTATGTTTGCTACTCTGGAACTGCAAAGCCGCTAGTTGCTGATGGAATTGCCAGAGCAGCACAAATGGGCTATCGGCGTGTCATAGTGATACCCTATTTCCTGTTCACTGGTATCCTGATCAAGCGGATTTATGGCGCTATCGATGAGGTTCAGCCAAAATTTCCTGATGTAGAAGTTCTCAAAGCAGGCTATCTGGGAGTTCATCCTCATGTGACAGATGTTTGGGTCGAGAAAGCTCGGGAAGCGTTGGTTGGCATCAATTCCTCCAACTGCAGTCTCTGTAAGTACCGTACCCAGATCGTGGGTTACGAAGCTGAGGTTGGCAAGGTACAGGAAGCCCACCACCATCATGTGCGGGGGATCCTGGGAGACTCGCACACTCACCACCACGAAACTGAAGGAGCACACTCCCACTCCCATCCACACACGCATCATCAGCACGATCACCCTGCGGATGTGGGCCATACTCATGGACACTCGCATCACCAAGAGCACTCGCATGTTCATGAGCACAAATCTGCCGTAAAGCTCTCCAGCGCCTATGTTCCACATCCGATTGAGGCAGAGAGCTTCCAACTGATCGAAGCGAACTACGACTGGATTGCCTACAGTTCCGGGGTCAAGGCCATCCTGCAGCGACTCGTGCATACTAGCGGAGACTTTGTAATCGTCGAAGATATCTTCTTCTCTCCAACTGCGATTCAGCATGGTGTTCAGGCGCTGCTAGATGGAGCTATCATTGTAACAGATGTAACCATGGTGCAGAGTGGTCTAAAACGCAGCTTGCTCTCCAGCCTGGAATTGACTACCAGTTGTTTGGTGCATGATCCAGAGACACACTTATTGGCTGAAGCCTCTGGACTGACACGCTCTGCCGCAGGAATTCGCAGGGCTTTTCTTCAGCACAAAAATGAACCAATCATCCTGGCGATTGGTGACGCACCAACAGCGATTCGTGAAGCTTTGCGGCTGATTCAGCAGGAACAGTGGCAACCGAAGTTAGTGATTGGTTTGCCGGTTGGTTTTGTCGGAACTCGTGAGTCCAAGCAGGAGCTTCAAGAATGCCAACTTGTCCCTAGAATCACCAACCAAGGGACCCGAGGAGGATCAAATTGGGCCGCAGCTGTCGTCAACGCGCTGATGATTCAGGCATGGAACCAGAAATTCCCCGGACCACACAAAAAAGAATTGAATTCGATCTCAGTGTCCCAGCCCCTAATGGTCTACGACGAGGCTTGACGACAGGCACTTGTGCTACGGCTGCCACGCAAGCCGCACTGCGACTGTGGCTAGGAGAACCCATATCCCAGGAGGTAAAGGTCGATCTTCCGGAGGGGCATTACTTCGTACGTGTACCAATCGAGCGAGTCCAACAACTCACGGACGTGTGCACCGAAGCCAGCGTGATCAAGGACGCCGGTGACGATCCCGACGTAACCCACGGCAGTCGAATCAGGGTTCAACTCAAAGCTGAGGGGACTGGAATCCACTTCCGTGCAGGAAGTGGCGTAGGAACGATCACCAAACCAGGTTTTTCCTTGCCCGTCGGAGAGCCTGCGATCAATCCGGTCCCCAGGCAGATGATGATTCAGACCATTTTGGAGACACTGGAGGCCTACCCGCAGCACCGCTCGCAAGGCTTCACAGTAATGGTTGGTATTGACGAAGGCGAGCAACTGGCAGCCAAGACCTACAATCCGCGCCTTGGTATCGTTGGTGGTCTTTCAGTGCTTGGAACCAAGGGAATCGTTGAACCAAAGTCTTTAGCTTCGTGGCTAGCATCCATCGAACTCTATGTGCGCATTGCCCTCGCTGACGATGCTAAGGCAGTTGTACTGGCACCCGGAAACATTGGACAACTGGTAGCAGAACAGCAGCTAGGACTCACTTCCGAAAGAGTCGTGCCGATGGCTAACTTTGTCGGCTTTGCGCTGAATACTGTTGATCAGGAACTTGGCAATCACCATCGTAAACTTGAGCAGCTTTGGTTGGTCGGACACCCAGGAAAGCTCGCTAAAATTTTGGAAAATCAATGGGATACGCATTCTGGAGTTAGCCCGATGGCGATGCAGGGAATTCTTGAATTGGCTAAAGTTTTTGGGATGAAGCCGAGTCTGCTTGAGAAGTGTAAGGACGCAACGACGGTGGAAGGGATCATTCAGCAGTTCGGCAAAACTCCGGAAAGTTCTCGGTTCTGGAAACTGGTCGAGCAACGCATCACTGAGAAGGTCCAGTCTCGACTTCAACACGTACTGGAAGTCCAGACCCTACTGTTTGACATGCACCGAAATCCCTTGGGCTTGCCGATGACCCAGAGCTACGAATGACTGAAAGCAAACCGATGGGTCGATTTGTTGGAATCGGTGTGGGGCCCGGTCCAGCCCGACTGCTCAGCGTCGCTGCCTGGGAGGAATTGCAATGTTGCGATTTGATCTGCTATCCCCGGGCGACCTCTCACGAATCCTCGGCAGCTTTACATGCTCTAGAAGGTTTGGAACTTCCTCAAGCTGAGTGGCGAGAGATCTCCTTCGAAATGAGTTCGGATCGAGATCGCTTACGAAAATATTATAGGGGATTGGCGCTGAGTCTGCGTGGTGAGTTGCAGTTGGGCCGTCAGGTGGGATATCTGACGCTGGGAGATTCGATGACCTATTCGACTTATGGCTATCTAATTACCGCCCTACGCGAAATCTATCCGCAGCTCCGACATCAAACCTATGCTGGTATCACTAGCTTCGCTGCGATTGCTGCACACTTCGATTGGCCTCTTGGTGAAGGCAAGGAACGAGTGTTGTTGCTTCCTTGTCCAGAGGAAATGTCGGCCCTACGAGCGGATATTCTGACGCATGACTTGGTTGTTCTGATGAAAATCGGACGACGCCTACCCCAAGTGCTTGCTCTGCTTGAAGAATTGGGAATTACTGAAAGCTGTGTATTTGCCCAGAGACTGGGTTTTGCGGAAGAACGAACGAGCTGTGGCTTGGCTGACCTGCCCAGAGACGCAGAGACAGGCTACCTCTCAACCATGCTGATCCGCAGAGAGGCACATCAGCCACGTCATCGACTGCCAACTCGCCCTCTTAGAGAAACTTTGTCTGAGCCAACTGGATGAAAGTCTATTTTATTGGTGCTGGGCCTGGTGCCGCTGATCTGATCACAGTCCGGGGTGCAGAAATTCTGCGTCGTGCGGATCTCGTGCTTTATGCTGGCTCGTTAGTTAGCGATGACATCCTGCAGTACTGCCGAGAAGAAACAACCTGCGTCAACACTGCTGGTCTTCATTTGGAGCAGCAGTTGGAGTGGTATTGCCAAGCCCAGCAGCACGACTGGCTAGTAGCTCGCGTACACTCTGGTGATCCAGCTATCTATGGAGCTACGGCCGAACAGATGCGTCATTTACGAGAACGGGGAGTGGACTTCGAAATTGTCCCAGGCGTCTCTTCCTTCACCGCTGCTGCAGCCTGTTTTGGAGCAGAGTTGACCAAGCCCTCGGTAGCCCAATCGATCATCCTGACGCGCACTACCGGTAGAGCCTCTGGAGTACCCGAGCGTGAAGCGCTAGTGGAGTTAGCAGCCCATCAAACAACACTCTGCATCTTTCTGTCTGGGCCTCATCTGGACTCAATGGTTGCAGATCTACGCCAGCACTATCCTGACAACACACCGATCTGGCTGATCCAGAAGGCCACGTGGCCCCAGGA
>JAQWOT010000149.1 GCA_029245725.1 SAR324 cluster bacterium
TCCTTTCTCAATTTCCATATTATAGCGTCGCATAACGGCTCCGATAGTAAAGTAGAGGTTGACCCTCAAACGCTTGACAATCCAATACTTCTGCCAGCAACAGGACGTGATCGCCTCCACCGTATTCCTGCCAAAGTCGACATGTGAGCACTGCCAGGCAGCCTGACAAAAGCGGTTGACTCGCAGGCTCAGGTAACAAAGGCCAATCCATGAACGGCTGCCGATGCTCGTCACTGGCAAAGTGATTTGATAACTCCTGTTGATCCACTGACAAGATGTTAACAGCGTATCCACCAGCTCGCCGGATGTGCTCTCCCATTAGCGAACTCCGCTGAAGCGCAAAGGAGACCAGAGGAGGCTCCAGCGAAACCGAGGCGAAGGAGTTGATCGTTACCCCGTATTGCTCTCCCTCTGGTGTGCGAGTCGTGATCACCGTGATTCCTGTGGCGAACCGACCGAAGACCTGGCGCAGGTCCTTGGAATCCATGAATGTCAAACAGTTTGGCAGAAGGGGATAAAACCAGCCTAGCGGAAAATAAAGCGCTTGGCTAGTCCGAGTTCAACGAGACACAGCTATCTTAGATCACTCGCTGCAACAGGTGGGCAAATTTGTGGAAATCTGTTCAAAAGGCAAAAAAAAACGGGATCGTCCGCCGAAACGAACAATCCCGTTTTCTAGGATACCAAATTCAGCTTAACTGAATCTTAGAAACCGTAGTTCCACGAAGCGCCAAGCGCTGTACCAGAACCACCTTTGCCATCAACGTCAGATGAAGCAGTTGAAGTACCAGCACCCAGTTTCAATGTGACATTCTCAACGAAGAATGGCGTGTTGTAGGATGCATTGATTCGGGTAACCTTGGTTTCGTCTGTCTCTGCACCATCTCCAAGGATGTTGAATGATGCTCCAACTGAGCTTCCACCACCCAGTGCAACTTCTACGTACCCGTTCAGAGTGCTTGGTGTTGTTTCCGTATCGCCGTCTTTGGTGGTCTTACTTGTGTAGCCAAGACCAACTGTAGCAGCACCAGCAGCCACATTACCCATCAACTGGAAACCAGCATCTGACTTATCAAGTGTATCGGTTCCACTTTTTTGTGGGCTGAAACTCAATGTGTAGAAAGTAGCAGATATGTTCACACTGCCCAAGCCAGCTTTGATCACTGGGCGAATACCAGTCACGTTAGTATCTACTTTGTTACCGCCTGTCTGGGTCACGGCATAAGCATTTCCATCAGGCGTTCCCGCCGCAATCGATTCTGCAGAATCACCGTTCACCTTCATCCAAGGCACTGCCGCCTCGAGTTTAATATCTCCTGCATCCACGTTAGCTTGAATTCCCTGAAAGCCAGCGATCGTGATGTGCTCAATATTCCCCACTGCAAAATCACTAGCTTGGAAATTGCCCATACCACCAGCGTAGTTCTCAGAGCTTCCAAACTGGCCAACCTTCACTGTCAGAGTTTTGTTGGCACCCTGAATGTAAACATCTCCGTAACCCATTGTTCCAGTGATGTCAGAAAGGTCTGCGAAGGCCTTGATGGAGTTGTCTCCTGAGGTGGCAGTTCCTGTCATCTCAAAACTGACTTTTCCAGCTTTTTCATCATCTTTCAGGAATTCGAAAGCATAGCTTGCACCATCACTAACTGCGCTTGTCAACTTTGCGTTGACATCACCAATGTAGGTATCCTGATTAGTGGTCGTGTCACCACCATCTGGGGTTGAACTCTCCATCTTCATACCAACAACGACTTCACCGGTCATCGCTAAATTGCTGCCATGACCTCCAGCAAAACTAGGGGCTGCCAATGCGGCGGAAGCGAGTGCGGCCAACATCAGGCTTTTAAACTTTTTCATACTACTCCTTACAAAGTTAGGAATCGGTTGGTTGCCCGCCCCGATCGCCTGGCAGCAGGGGACAAGCAGTCAACTTTCGTCGACATCTTTAAAAACAGGTGCTTTGGGCCGGCCTTGCAACTGTAAGTGAATGCCGAAAAAGGAGAAGCGAAATCAGCCTCTTGCCAATGTGGCTTTCCGTTTTCCGGGCTCCTTGACTTACATGCTACAATGTTCGTGCCAAGCACATGTTTTTTCTTTTAAAACCAGAAAATCGGTCGAAAGACGAAGCCAACGCAAGGGGGCCAAGGAATCTGGCGCTTGGACAGGCTGTCCAAGGCGTCTGTCATCTTTCCGAGCTTGCCCACATCCCACGGGCTCGTCCCGCCTGATCGATTCTGCTGGCAGCGACCTCGCTGGAACTGCGCGAACAGAACGCGCCCAATCCCTTTCGTCCGTGCTCCTCGCAAGCGTACGACAAGGATTAGACCACAAAGATGGAAGGTATCTTGGATTCAAGAGAAAGGTCAAGAGGTATTCAGACAAGCTGATTTCTGACAAAATCATTTTTCTGAATTACCGCCAAACTTTTTATCAGAACACAAGAAAAACCTGCGGGTGCAGGCGGACACTCTCCATCTTTTTCAAATTCCCAGAACGACAGCATCCCTCCATGGGATTCAACCAAGGAATCAGTTACCCTGCTGCTGCAGGTTCTTTGGGTACCGGTCTCGATCAATGTCGGGCAGAATCGGCAGCAATACCGCAACGGAGAAGACTCCTACGGCAATGCTGACGACTACTCCAACAAAGAGGAGGCGGAATGCTTTTTTCGTTTCGGTCATATGGTTCTGAAACAAATATGATTAATGAAATTCAAATTCTGAGCCGGCAACCTAGCGAAATCTGGATGAGAAAACCAGTCCTTTTCCATCAGAATTGGGAAAAAATCTCACCGGAGAAACATCAATCTGCACTGTTGACAATCTCTGTTTCCGCAAAGAAGTAGGCAATCTCTGTCGCTGCTGTCTCTGGGGCATCAGAACCATGGACTGTGTTCTCTCCAATGCTCAGGGCGAAGTCCTTGCGAATCGTTCCCTCTGCAGCTTGGGCTGGGTTGGTGGCACCCATCACATCACGATGACGATTGATGGCGTTGCCACCTTCCAACACACTGACCACAACAGGCCCCGAGCTCATGTACTCGGTCAACTCTCCGTAGAAGGGGCGTCCTCGGTGCACTGTGTAGAAGCCTTCGGCTTCACGCAGAGAGAGGTGCAGCATCTTGGTTGCGACAATCCGCAGGTCGTTGGCTTCAAAGCGAGAAAAAATCTGGCCAATCAAGTTACGCTTGACGCCATCGGGCTTGATGATCGAGAGAGTTCGTTCCAGTGCCATGCTGCCTTTCGGGTTGGCCGTTATAATGGAAAAGACTGCCCAGATGGGCGGTCTTGTGAGTAATTTTTAGTAGGTTGGTTGTCCAAGCAACTTCTGTCGAAGCTACTGGAGAAGCTGCGCTTAAGTCAAGGTGCAGAAATTTTGCAGTAGCTGCAGACCTGCCTGCTGGCTCTTCTCCGGGTGAAACTGCACCCCCCAGACGTTATCTTTGCGTACAACCGAGGCAAAAAGATAGCCGTACTCCGTCTCACCCAGCACCACCTCTGGATCATTTGGTCGCAGGTGGTAGGAGTGCACGAAGTAGAAGTGACCGCGGTCACACAATCCCTGAAATAATGGATCTGGCTTGCGGAACTCGACCTCGTTCCAGCCAATCTGTGGAATCTTGAGTTGGTGCTGAAAGCGCTGGACTTCTCCAGCAATCCATCCCAGACCCTTGTGCGGACCGTCTTCTTGACCCAACTCCATCAGCAACTGAGCGCCAACACAGATCCCCAATAGCGGAGTGCCAGACTGGACCTTCTCCTCCATCACCTCCAGCAGTCCAGAATCACGAAGATGCTGCATCGCTGGGCCAAAGGCACCCACTCCAGGGAAGAGAATTCGATCTGCTTGACGGACAGCTTCCGGCTCTTCCACGATCGCAACTGGCAACTTCAGGTAATCCAGGGCGTTTTTGAGGTTGTGCAGATTACCGACTTTGTAGTCGATGATCACACTCAGGCTCACAGCACGCCCTTCGTTGAAGTGACACCAGCGCGTCTTGGGTCCAGCTCCGTGGCTTGCCGTAAGGCCCTGGCGAAGGACTTGAACAGCCCCTCACATTTGTGGTGGTCATTCTCACCGTACAGGATTGCCATGTGGAGAGTGGTCTTCGAGGCGATCGCAAAGGACTTGAAGAAGTGTGGAATCATCTGGGTGTCCAGTGCACCGATTGCTGGCTGACGAAATTCCCCCTGGAATACAAAATCTGGCCGACCACTCAAGTCCAGCACAGTGCGCACCAAGGCCTCGTCCATCGGCACATACATCTGACCGTAGCGAACGATGCCCTGCTTGTCTCCCAGCGCTTCAAGAACGGCAGCACCCAAGGCCAGAGAGATGTCCTCGACCGTGTGGTGACAATCTACCTCCAGATCTCCCTCGCACTGAAGCTCCAGATCAAACAAACCATGGAATGCCAACTGCTCCAGCATGTGATCCAGGTAGCCGATACCGGAGCGCACAGCGACCCTACCGCTGCCATCCAGGTTGATCGTCAATTGGATTTTGGTTTCGCGCGTATTTCGTTGTTTGCTGACTTGTCGCATTGTCGGCTTTGATTCAGAAGGAATAGTAGACTCGACTGGCGAAGTGCGTGGCAGAACCAGTCCCACCTGTGGAAGGCTGGTAGTCATCGTAGCGAAATGCCTTTCCTTGGCGGAAGAAATTCAACTCTAGGTCCCAGGTTACAAAGTCCCGCAACTTCCAGGAGAAAGTGTTGTCCCATTCGATACCGATGTGGGTCGCTTTCCCACCTGATGATGTCATCACCGGATTCACGTGGTCCAGGTAGTAGAGCCCAGCCTCATAGAATGTCTCCGAGGCCTCGACAGTGAATCGATAGCGAGCACCAAGCATTTGGGTGTTAGCGATCGTATGGCCCAATCCAGTTCCACTCTTCCAATCTGGACTACCACCGTTGAAGTAGAAGTTTGTTCCTCGATATGTACCCGGAACGATTTCGTGGAAGGCACGGATGCTTCGCTGGTAGTTCTGACCCGTGTTGTCGATGGCTCCACTATCTTCCAGTTGTTCATCACCACTGACATAAAGAAACAGCCCCGTTACCTGATGATTATCCCAGAGATAGGACAGTTCATGCTCCGTTGCCACTCCAGCTACAGCGTAACTTCCCAGTGACTGCCCATAATCGTTGTTGGCACCCAAGCTGTAGTAGGTACGATTCCCTTGGTTGCCAAGCAAGTCGGAGTACCAACGCCAGCTCGGAGTGTTCCACGTGAAACGCACCCCATAATAGTCCTGGCTGGTCGCATCGAAATGGACTGGAGTACAATCCTGTCCTCCCACGACTGCCTGACGTTTCAACTCTGATGAGCAGCTATTAGTATTCGCAAAGCTGGTACCCCGCAAGCGATCCAAATCTCCGTTACTGAGTCGAAATCCGGGGGCGTTGTTGCGCCCAAGTGGAATATTCCGCTCTGTGTAGATGATCCGGAAAACCTCGACACGCATCACGTTCTCAGGTTGTCCAGCTGCATCAAGTTCATAAAAAAGTGGATAGTCCAAGGAGAGGGTGTACAGCCAGTCTGCTGTATCATCCTGCAGCTTCAGAGCACCGGCTTCATAACAGAAACTACCTGCTGTGCACTGCTGAGCGATACCGGTCAACAGTCCGCTGAAGACTTTGCCACGACGATCACCGAGACGAAGTTCCTGCTTCCCGACACGTAACTGATCACGAGGGTTGGCACGAAACTCCAGGTAGGCCTGGCGAGCCACCAGATCAACGTCCTGCGAGTCAGGCGCATTTGGGCGATCTGCTGGTGGACGCAAGTCAGCATTGTTGAAAGGAGCCTGGGCTGTTGCCAACTCAAGCTGAATCGAAGCTGAGCGGTGTGCGGTTGAGCGCAGAAAGACCCTCAGATCTTGCTCAAAGGAGAGCGTGCCTGCATTTGGGAAACCTGGTGGAGTTTCCGGCTCTGAGCTCGCATCAATCCATCGATTACGGAGTCGGTAGGAGCCACCGACTTCAAGGACTGGGGTGTAAGTGGGGCGCTCTTCAAGCTCTTTATAGTCTCCCTTCTCGAGGGGAATAAAGTTGCTCTGGGCCCAGAGGGGGGTGTTCAGTGAGAGCAGGCAACCACTGGCAAGCAGCAAGCGGCGAAGAAAAAGAGAGATATACACGTTGAATTCAGAGATAGCGAAAAGCGGAATGGTAGGTTTCTGGTCGGTAGGAAACCGACCGGAATACGTCATTGTAGGCTGAGCTTGAGATTGGCGACCAACTTGATCGCTTCAGCCCGAGTGGTTGGTTCAGCAGCGAATTGCTCGAAATTCTGCACCATCTCTTCCAGCATCTGCTGGCGGACGGTGCGTGAGGTTTCTCCTTCCATTGTCTCACGGAACCAGGCAAGCCAAGCTCGTTGCTCAGCTGGCATTGAACCCATCATTTCTTTGCGACCACGTTCCAACAGTTCATCTAAGCGCTTGGCATCTGAGTTTTCACGAGACTTCTGTACCAACTGACTGAGCAATTCACGTCTGCGATCTCCACGGGAATCACGATATTGCTGTTCGATACGGATCATCTCAATTTCACGCAAGTAATTCTGTGCTGAATCATACTCAGCTGCTGAAACCGGAACTGCCCGAAATTGGCGGCTGGCATCCGCATAGCGTTGCTCTTCGTAGGCGTCTCGCCCTCGTTGGTAAGGAACACGACGGATCATGGCCAGTGAGCGATTGTACAGCGCAGACTCTGGAGGAACTTGTCGGAAGGATTCAACTGCGCCTGTGTATTCTTTCTGCTCAAATAGGCGCATACCCTGCTCGAAGTGTTGGGCTAGGCGCTGTTGGCGTTCAGCTTCACTTTCGAACAGACCACTGCAATTGCTGAGTAGCAGGGCCAGCAGCAGAGTTCCCAACAGGCGTCGCATTGGAACGATCCAATTCATGATCAGATTGTGTTTTAGGGTTTGCGGTAGGGAGAGAACAACGGTATTTCGCTGAAGCATCTCAAAGGGCTACGCTCTTTCGATGGCGCGCATACCATCGGATCGTCACCAAGATGGAGATTGCTAACAATACTAGGACTATCAGCAGGACCGTCCAAGATAAGAGATCTTTGAGTACAACGACGAAAACGATCGCTACCAGCAACAGCGCAGGCACCTCATTGAACATACGCAGCAGGCGTCCGTTCCAGTGGCAAGTGCCTTCCTCCAGTTGTCTTCTTAGTCGCCCACAGTAGAAGTGATAACCAACAAGCAAAACCACCAAGCCCAGCTTGGTATGGATCCATGGCGGCAGGCCAATGTAGAGCAACATCAGCGTACCAAAAATCATTGTGATGCACAGCCCAGGCCACGTAATTGCGTACCAAAGACGGCGTTCCATGATCGTAAATTGCTCTTCTAGAATCTTTCGTTCCTGCTCTGGGCGACGGGAAGCTTCCTTGTGATAGATGAACAGCCTTCCAATATAAAACAGCCCCGCAAACCAGACTACCACACCGATGATGTGGATGGCCTGAATGTACAAATAACTCGACTGGCCAAATTGATCAATGCTCTGGCTGATTGCATCATACTCATCCTGAAACCAGAGCCATTCTCCCAGGCCTGCAAAATCGCGATAGAACGCTCGGATAACCAGCAGTCCGACAATTGGGATCGCCAGCATAAAGAGGTACACCATATGAAACTCATGACGGTGATGAAAGAAACAGTTTATTGCGTGAGGTTGCGCTCAAGCAAAATCGCTTTCAAGCGGAAAATCAGTCAAGATTTTGTAACTTTTCTATGCAGCCTCCTTTGGAACCAGCCTTGCAGCCTCCTGTGTACATTCTAGAGGTATTCAGAATTCGGTCGCTACTGGGCTTTGCGGCCTAGCCAACACACAATTTCTGTCTGTCACATGTCAGCTTCTTGCCCTGTAGCCACTGCCTTTAATCTTCTCGAAAAAACAACCTCTTCTGTAAATCTTGCAAGTTGGGAGGGGGATCGTTAGAGAAGATGTGCTTTGTACATTAATCATACGGTCCGTGGAAGGCGTAAAACGATTCTTCTACGGAAAACCATCTTTGCATACAATCATGTCTCTCCTCTCTTGTAAATTTTCCAGAGGGGAACGGACCCCAGCCCAATAGTGGTGATGCACGGGGAAGAAAACATGCCCCATCTGGACGCTGCCAAACCTCCGGATAATTCTTCTTCAACTTACCAGGTAAGCCCCTACACACGTGGACTCGCAGAGTGTCTGCAGATGCTGGAGCGATCCAACCTGACTAGTGGACGTGACGAACAAACGCTGAGACATCTCCTCTGCAACCTGTTGCAGGGACGAATTCTAGAGCATTTGCGACAGCGACTGATTGAGCATTTCGAGTTGGATCAGAACGATTCAGGGGAGCGGATTTCTTTGCTGCTGATTGATGTTTTCAAAGAGGAAATTTTTGGCACCTTCCGACGTCGGATCGAGGAACAGCCTGAATTGCTGACACAGATTGCTCAGGAAATTGTCGCCACAGAGACACAAAGTGGTCAAGAGTTACCAGAACAGACCAAGCAACTCTACGAACACATTCTCCAAAAGCATCTGGGCTACTCTGATCTTAGCGCAATCCTGCGAATTTTGCAGGCAGATGAACGCCTGGAAAATCTAATTTTAACCTCTATGCTACACAAGAATGGGATGCACTCCCCCAAGAGTTCCTGCCCAGACAAGTCTAATTTCTTGAAGTTCCCCCGCCAGAATTGATAAAAGAGATTGCCAGATCACCATTCGCCACAGGAAGCAGGCGAACAGCGATAGCAAAAATACGGAAGTGCAGCTTAAAACCAGCCTTGCAATCATCAAGGTCACACCTCCTAAAAGTTCAAAGCTTGGCGATCTACGATGGCATCTGGATGGAGTTGGATCTTCTATCCCAAATGGATTCAATGTACTAAATCAGCCCTCTGGTCGCCGTGTACCATTCCTGCCTTCGACAAAACCTGACAACTTTCTGTTCTCAGTCGTAAACTACCTAATTTTTGACTGCAGCAAACTTTAGCAACAAGCCCATGTCCCTTCGCCTAACCAACAGTCTGAGTAGACAAAAAGAAGACTTTGAAACCGTGCTGCCAGGTCATGTTGGTCTCTACGTCTGCGGTCCCACAGTTTATGGTGATCCTCACCTAGGCCATGCCAAGACCTATGTCAGTTTCGATGTGATCGTACGCTACCTACGGTTTTGTGGCTACACGGTAACCTACATCCAAAATATCACGGATGTAGGTCATCTAGTTGGAGATGAAGACGATGGTGCTGACAAGGTGCTGCAAAAAGCCCGGGAAATCAACCGTCAGCCGATGGCGATTGTAGAGCACTACACCTGTCGGCACTTTGCGATGATGGACCGTTTGCAGGTTCAGAGACCTGATATCTCACCGCGGGCAACAGGGCATATTCCGGAGCAACTACAGTTGATCGAAACACTACTTGCTCAGGGGAAAGCCTACGAACGGAATGGGTCGATCTACTTTGACGTTTCTCAGGACTCTGAATATGGTATTCTCTCCGGTCGCAAGGGAGAAGATATGCTGGGTGGTACTCGGGTGGCTGTGCGTAGTGAGAAAAAAGATCCTCGGGACTTTGCGCTCTGGAAGCATGCGGAACCTGATCATCTGATGCGTTGGCGAGACTGTCTGGGCCAAGAAGGATTTCCTGGATGGCATACAGAATGTGTTGCGATGAGCACACGCTACTTGGGCAATGCCTTTGACATTCATGGTGGAGGCATGGATCTCAAGTTTCCCCATCATGAATGTGAGCTAGCCCAGGCAAGAGTACTTGGCCATGACTACGCACGCTACTGGCTGCATGCCAACCTCCTGACGATCAACGGGCAGAAGATGGCCAAATCTCTAGGAAATTTCATTACACTGGAAGACGCGTTTCAGACAAACAATCCATTGGTGGTCCGCTACTTCATTGTTGCTGGACACTATGGTTCTGTGCTGGACTTCAGTGATTCTGCCCTGCAAGGCGCAGAGACTTCCCTACAGCGCCTGCAACAAACCGTTAGAGCCCTACAGCGCGAGGTTCCCACAGATTTTTCTGCCCCTGGCCAGCATCTTCAGCAGTACCGCGAGCGATTCTGTGAGGCAATGGACGATGACTTCTCCACACCACAAGCCCTTGCCATACTCTTCGAATTGATCCATGAAGTCCACCGCCTGCTTCAGCAAGAAAATACTGCAACAGAAGTGTTCGCTGATGCACTGAACCTGTTCCAACAATTAGCTGGGGATGTCTTGGGACTGCTCCCAGAGACTGAGTCAATCACTCACAGTCCAGAATTGCTTGAGCAGACCATCAATTTACTTCTAGAACTACGTCGTGACTTCCGTCAGCAGAAAGACTTTGTTCGAGCAGATCTGATCCGCCAACGACTCCAGGAACTAGGAATTGAGCTACAGGATAGCAAGGACGGCACTACCTGGGAAATTCCCTAAATCTTTAAATAAAGCTGCATGAGTTCCTGGACCCCCTCACACAAAAACATCTATCTTCGCTTGTGGCGTCTGATCTCTCCCTTCAAGGGATGGGTTCTTTTCAGCATCATCTGCATGGGTGGCTACAACATTTTCTCTGCAGCCCCGGCCTACTACGCCAAGGATATTGTTGATGCACTGGCCTACGGTGACAAACCAGAGCTCAGTCAATTTTTTCTAGTGGGATTTGGCCTAATCCTGATTTTCTTCTTCAAAGGTGCCTTCCACTTTGGAAACAACTACGGGTTGGGTCACCTAATCCAAAAATTGTTAACCAGGCTGCGGCAGGATCTCTTCGATCACCTACTCACACTCAGTTTTTCCTTCTACTCTCGCTCCAAAACTGGCGACTTGATGTCGCGCTTCACCAATGACCTCAACACCTTCCAGAATACGTTGCATGTTGGAGTGACCGGACCTTTTCGTGATTTCCCACAGATATTCTTACTACTCGGTCTAATGCTCTACCGTAGCTGGGAATTGTCACTCACCACGCTGGTCATCATTCCGATCGCGCTTTACTTCATTCAAATATTTGGCAAGCGCAACAGCGAGGCTGTCAATGACCGTCAACTTAGTTTCAGTGACCTAAGTACTCTGTTGATGGAGACAATCTCAGGGATTCGTGTTGTCAAGGCCTTCGGGATGGAAAAATACGAATCACAGCGTTTTGATAGAGCCAATGAGCGACTCTATGACAACCAAATGCGATCCATTCTGATTAGCTCTTATTCCACGCCCGTCATCGAAGTGATTGGAGCTGCCGCTGGAGCAACTATCGTTGCGCATGGTGGTTACCTGATCATTCACGGACAGATCACAGCAGGTGACTTTACTTCGTTTATTCTCAGTTTCTTCATGCTCAATGATCCGATCAAAAAATTAAATGGTTTCAATTTGCGACTTCAAGAGGGTGCTGCCTCGATCAGGCGCATTTTTGAAATTATGGACACTGAAGCAGAGATTGTCTCTCCTCCCAACGCCGTCAAGTTGCAGCGCTTTGAAAAAGGTATCGATCTGAAAATCGACCGCTTTCAGTACCCACTGGCCGAAGAGCCAACACTGCAAAACATTAATTTATACGTTGACCGTGGAGAAGTTGTTGCCCTGGTTGGCAGCAGTGGTTCTGGCAAAACCACAATGGTCAATCTACTGCCACGTTTCCATGACATTGATGAAGGCACCATTCGTATCGACGGCCATGATCTGCGAGAACTGGATTTGCACAGCCTACGCTCCCAAATCGCAGTAGTGACCCAAGAAACGATTCTATTCAACGACAGCATTGCCAACAATATCACCTATGGTCACCCTGAGTGTTCCCAAGATCGGATGATCGATGCAGCTATCGCTGCCAACGCTCACCAGTTCATCCTCCAACAACCCCACGGCTACGACACAATGATCGGAGAAAAAGGTGTCAAGCTGTCCGGAGGACAGCGCCAGCGTCTCTCGATTGCCCGTGCCTTGGTCAAGGACGCTCCTATTCTGATTCTTGATGAGGCTACTTCGGCTTTGGATTCTGAATCGGAAATTGAGGTCCAGCAGGCTATCGAACGCCTGATGCAGAATCGTACTACAATCGTGATTGCTCATCGCCTCTCAACTATCCGACATGCCCATCGTATTTGCGTGATGGAGAAAGGTCAGATCATTGAAATGGGCTCTCACGATGAATTACTTGCTCTAGGTGGACGCTACGAACAACTACATCAAATGCAGTTTCGGGCTCATTTTGCCGACTACGCTGGTGCAGCCAAGATCACTACTTCCTGATTTCCAACCACTATGTTCAAAAAATATACTGAACATCGAGGAGATGTTTCACGTGAAACATCTCGCTGGTTTTCCTTCATTTAGCCTAGTGTTCCACGTGAAACATTCGGCTGCCAGGTGATCTTTTCCAGCAATTCGTACCAGATCAATACGAATTCTTACTTGAAAAGCGTACCAAGCCAGTGCTATTTTAGAAAAAACTAATTTTTTCGGATACCCTATGCTTCGACTCTCGAAAAAAGTAGATTACGCCATCATTCTGCTAAGCCACCTAGGCGAGGCCTCTGGGCCGATTAGCGCTCAAGAGGTGTCTTCTCACTATCACCTACCGCAACCAATGATTGCTAATATATTGAAGCAGTTAGCAGCATCACAATTGGTAGAAAGTACACGTGGAGTACAAGGCGGCTACGTGCTACAGCGTCAAGCTGACCAAATTTCCCTCGCAGAAATTGTTAGGGTTATTGATGGCCCCTTCAACTTTGTCGAGTGTGCTCACAAAGCCTCAGAATGTCGAGTCTCCGCTACCTGTCCAACCCAGACTCCCTTGCAAGCGCTGCATGGTCGCTTGTATGAGTTTATGGAGTCAGTCACCTTAGAAAACTTGATCCAGCATCATGAATTGCAACCTGTTTGATAATGAGAAAGACTCATGAAATTCCCCATCTATCTTGATTACAATGCTACCGCTCCTACTGATCCACATGTAGTAGAAGCCATGATGCCATATTTCACTCAAACGTATGGCAACGCAGCGAGCCGGAATCATCAATTCGGCTGGGAAGCTGAACAAGCAGTAGAGAAAGCGCGTGATCTGCTTGGTGAAACCATTGGAGGTGGCGGGCGAGAGATTGTTCTTACCAGCGGCGCAACGGAGTCCAACAATCTGGCTATTCTAGGTGTAGCAGATTTCTACAGTGAGAAAGGCCGACACATCATCACCAGTCCTATTGAACACAAGGCCGTGATTGACCCCTGCCAAGCGTTGGAACAGCGTGGTTATGATGTGACCTTTCTAGATGTCGATGATGATGGCTGTATTTCTCTAGAGCAACTAGAAAAGTCGATTCGTCCCGATACGATTTTGGTGTCCTTGATGGCCGGCAATAACGAAATTGGCACACTCAACCCTTTGGAAGAAATTGGCAAGATCACTAGAAAGCATGGAGTACTCTTTCACACAGATGCTACCCAGGCGGTTGGGAAGATTCCATTAAACGTCGAGCAGATGAATATCGACCTGCTTTCCTTCACCGCACATAAGATGTACGGTCCCAAGGGTGTGGGTGCACTCTATGTTCGCCGCAAGAGACCAAGAGTGCGCTTGTCTCCTATCATGTTCGGTGGTGGACATGAGCGCGGGATGCGCTCTGGCACTCTGAACGTACCTGGTATTGTTGGTTTTGCCAAAGCACTCGAACTCTGCCGTGATGAAATGGAATCTGAAGCAGAACGACAGACCGCCCTGCGTGAGCGTTTACATCAGCGACTGCAAGCCGAGCTGGATCACATCAAGCTCAATGGCCACCCAACCCAACGACTGCCCAACAATCTCAACGTCAGTTTTGGCTACGTTGAGGGTGAGAGCCTAATCATGGGAATCAGCGATATTGCAGTTTCTTCCGGCTCAGCTTGTACCTCTGCTAGCCTTGAACCTTCCTATGTGCTCAGAGCGCTTGGTGTGGGAGATGACCTAGCACACTCTTCCATTCGCTTTGGGGTGGGCCGCTTCACCACCGAAGAAGAGATCGACTACACAGCGGACAAAATGATCTTCGCTGTCAAGCGGCTACGAGACATGTCCCCACTTTATGAAATGGTTCAGGAAGGTATTGACCTCTCGACCGTCAACTGGACACCACATTGATCAAAATAGACAATGAACCCATAAATTTTCTGAACTAGCCTTCCCACTTAACAAGGAGACGCAAGATGGCATACAGTGAAAAAGTAATTGACCACTACAATGATCCACGCAACGTAGGTAGTTTCATGAAGAGTGATAACCAAGTTGGTACTGGGCTAGTCGGAGCACCTGAGTGTGGAGATGTGATGAAACTGCAGATCAAGGTGGAAAACGAAAAGATTGTCGATGCGAAATTCAAGACCTTCGGCTGCGGTTCTGCAATTGCCAGCTCTAGCCTGGCTACTGAATGGGTCAAAGGCAAAACATTGGATGAAGCACTAGCGATTCAGAACACCGAGATCGTGGAAGAACTTTCCCTACCTCCCGTCAAAATCCACTGTTCTGTACTGGCCGAAGATGCCATCAAGGCCGCTATTCAGGATTATCGAAAGCGACAAGAGAACTCCTCAGAATCTTCTGCTTCTGCCTGATTGTATCTGAAGGAGACTCACCGATGAGTCTCCTCACCCACACTAGCTTTCTTACCTGATCTACTCCATGCCCTTTTGTTCTCACTGTCAGAATTCTTTGCAGAGTGCGCTCTGGTGTGGTGCCTGTCAGCAGCTACAGTCCAGCGGGTTACAGGCTGATTATTTTTCGGTTTTCGGTCTACCACCGCGCTATGATGTGGACTTAAAATCTTTGGAACAGATTTACCACGAGCTTGCTGCCGAGTTGCACCCTGATTTCTTCGCGGTGGCACCAGCTGCCGAGCACCGACTCAGTGAGGGCTTATCTGCTCGGCTCAATCAGGCATGGCAGACCTTACAAGACTCAACAGCACGCGCCCAGTACATCATGGGGGTCTGGAAATCAAAGACACCCACTCATGAGCGCGACCTCCCGACTGGATTTTTGCAGGAGATGTTTGCGTTGCAAGAAGAACTAGAGGAATTGCTGGAAGCCAAAGATCAGCAAGCACTGGCAACGAAACATGCAGATTTTCTGCAGCGCCTGAATGACCTGCAACATAACTATCAACAGCAACTGATAGAACTGAAAGGAAATACACCTGACACCACGTTCTGCAAACAAATCCAGCAACAACTGAATGCTGAGCGTTACCTACTACGACTGCTGGAACGCTGTTCATCCACATCCTCAGAAACGGATCTATGACAGAACGTATCATCGGCATTGACCTCGGCACGACCAACAGTCTTGCCGCAACCGTCTTCGATCAGGTGGGACCGGAGGTCATTACTGAACCTGGACAGACCCCGATCATTCCCTCTGTACTGACGATGCGTGAGGGAAAATGGCTTGTGGGCCAAGAGGCGCTGATCAGGAGTCTACAAAATCCTACGCAAACACTGCACTCGATCAAGCGCTTGATGGGGCGTAGCCTTGAGGAAATTCCTGTCGAAGAACAGGCTCAACTTCCCTACCAACTACGATCTGGTGAACGTGGGCAAGTTCTGGTCTGTTTAGGCGAACAGGCTTTCACACCACAAGAAATTTCTGCTGAGATTCTCAAGGCAGTTAAGTATCGAGCAGAAGCAATCCTTGGTGAGAATTTACAGAAAGCGGTAATCACCGTTCCAGCCTACTTCGACGATGTTCAACGACAAGCTACTAGAGATGCAGCTCGCCTTGCCGGACTGGAAGCTTTGCGGATTCTCAATGAACCTACTGCGGCAGCGATTGCCTATGGCTTGGATGAGCGTAAGGATGGGAAAATTGCCGTCTATGATCTGGGTGGTGGCACCTTTGACATCTCACTCCTCCAGTTGACCGGAAAAATCTTCAAAGTGATTGCTACCAATGGCGATACTCGTCTGGGAGGAGACGATTTCGACCAAGCTATCGTTGGTGAACTTATGCTTCGGATTCTGCAGGAATTTACTGATGCAGAGCTTCACTCTCCCTTGGCTCGCCAGGTTTTACGACAAACTGCGGAGACAATCAAAATTAGCCTCAGCCAGAGTAATGAAATAGAGTATGCTATTTCAATTGAAGACCAATCCTGGTCTCATCAGGGTTCATTCACAACGATTGAGCTTCAACCACTCTTGGCACCAGTGATCCAACGAACACTACAACGCTGTCAGCAAGCTTTGGATCAGGCAGGATGGAAGGTCGAAGAGCTAGATGAGGTGGTTTTGGTCGGTGGTTCCACAGTCGTCCCAGAAGTACGTCGGCAAGTGCAACAGTTTTTTGGCCGAGCCCCACAAGTGGCAATTGACCCCTACAAGGTGGTTGCACTGGGAGCAGGAATTCAGGGGCACTTACTCGCAGGCGGGAGAAGAGACTTCCTACTGCTGGATGTGATTCCTCTGGCGTTGGGCATCGAAACGGTTGGAGGGACCTTCAGCAAATTGATCACAGCTAACACCACCGTGCCAACGGAGGCTAAGGAACTCTACACGACCCACGCTGACAACCAGACTGCCATTGAGATCAACATCCATCAGGGTGAACGAGAGCTAGTTCATGATTGTCGTTGTCTCGGGCGCTTCAAATTGAGAGGCATTCCTGCAATGAAAGCAGGTCTACCTTTGGTTGAAGTAACTTTCCGGGTAGACGCCAACGGAATCCTAACCGTTTCTGCCCTGGAAAAACGTAGCCAGACTGATGCCTCTATTGAAGTGATTCCTTTCCATGGGCTCACCCAGCAAGAGATCGATGACTTACTGGAAGCATCTTATGACCATGCGGTTGAGGACTTTACTGCCCGTCAGTTGATCGAATTTCGCCAAACTGCAGAGCGGGTTCTACAGGGTATCGAGATGCACTGGACTATTGCGGAAAAAGCACTGGCTCAGACAGACTGCACTGCAATTCGCCAGCAAATGGAGATTGTACGCCAGCGGATGGAAGGACAAGATCCTCAGGTACTTAAATCAGAAATGGATCGACTTGGAGATTTGACTCGATCCCTGGCAGATACAGTGATGGGACAGGCTGTTCTTTCAGCCTTGCAGGAAAAAGAAACAACTCCTGTCTGAAAAAAAGACAGATCATCACTCTGCAGATCGCTCAGCGTTGGTATCAACAACTAGTGAAGCCTCACACATTCTCGCCAGATGTCGCTCAAAAGCATTCATCACAAACAGATGAACGACCGCTTGTGTTGTGTTGTAGATGTACCACGGCAGGCTTGGGCAAAAGTCGTGAATCGCGGCAATAACATACTTGCCATCAAACACCTCTCTAAACTCTAGACGTCCTTCCGGACTTTCTCGGGTGTCAGCAAGCAATCCTCCAATGATGTCAAGCACTGTACGATGCTCATCACCACCTTGACACAAACGCAAGTCCAGTAGTGGAGTTGAGAGAAACCGCAAACAGAAGAGCACCCTTCTATCCTCCAAAACATCACAGCGTAGAAACGGCTTAAGAAATTGAGGCAGCCAGCGTACATATTCCTCCAAAGCCCAATGGGCATCTTTACCCGGAGGTAACGGCAGTCGCTGAACGGAGCGCACTCGACGCTGCTCACGGATCATCTGCTGGTCCTCTCGCCTCAATTCCTGACGTGGATTTTGTAGCGGAAAGCCATGCTCGTCCATTGACGCAGCCACCGATTCCCGAAATGTTACCGCAGAACTGACGAGCTGATCCTGTAATCGATTCGATTTGGCTCGCAGATCATGGCGCAGACTATCGACTAGTGGGCTGACCAGCGCCTGTGAACTGTTGCTGATAGTAGAGACCCAGCGCTTAGAGATCCCCAAAGTCACAAAGGGGAATGGGAACATCCAACGATTTTTTCCCATCTCTTCAGCAGTGATCTGCATCATGTCTTTGTAGGTCATCAAGTCAGGGCCACCAATATCGAAGGACCCTGAGTACTCTCCTGGCTCCCCCAAACACAGTTTGACCGCCTTCAACACATCCTGAATCGCAACTGGCTGGGTTTGGGACCAGGTCCAGGTTGGCAATCCCATTATGGGTAATCTGCGAACAAGATTGATCAGAATTCGCAAAGAAGAACCTCCTGGCCCAACGATCACTCCACAGCGCAATGCAGTGACTGGTAATCCAGACGCCTGCAAAACCTGCTCGACTTCATAGCGACTGGAAAGATGCTGTGATGCCTCTTCACGCTCATCATCTGGCATCAACCCCCCCACATAGAGAATCTGTTTCAGTCCAGCAGCTTTGGCTCCCTGAGCAAAGTTGTCTGCTAAGAGCAGATCCAAGTCCTGAAAGGATGCCTGAGTCAGCCGAGAGGAGGGTACCATCGAGTGAATCAAGTAGATCAGGTAATCCGTGCCCTGCAGGGCCTGCTCGACAGAGGAAGCCGAGTAAGCATTACAATGAACCCACTGCACAGGATCATTCCGATCAGGATGAGAGAGTTTATAGGCGGATCGTGTCAATCCTCGAACAGTGAACTGTTCAAGCAGACTATTGCAGATTGCAGTTCCGACGAAGCCAGTAGCACCGGCAATCGCTACCACGGCCTGGGACATGACAAACTCCTTTACAAAGACAGATTGGTAGGCTAGACAAAATTTAGGACTTCATGCTAACAGTAAGCTCCACAATCTGTCTAATCGAAAGCAGGAGAATCAGATGCCCACACGGAGAATATCGTAGAGTTGTACAGCACCACAAACACGGTTGTCCAAATCGGTGACCACTAGCGTCAAAACTGAGTTTTCCTGCATCAACTCCTTGGCGGCCAAGGCCATGCTATCGTGGTCAACTGTCAGAGGATCTGTGCGCATCCAGTCAGCAATAGGCCGGGGCCAATCTACATTTGGATCGTGTGTCGGATCTTCCAGTAATCGCGAGAGGTCTCCATTGCTGAAGACTCCCAACAAATTTTGGTCTTCATCAACAATGATCAATAACCCCAAACGCTTGTGGGCCAATTCAACCACTCCCTGACGTAAGGAGAGATCTGGAGCCGCCAAAGGTAGGCGATCCTTGGGAAGCATGACGTCCTCTACTCGAGTCAGCAGACGACGACCCAGCGCACCCTGTGGGTGATAGAGTGCGAATTGTTCTGGTGTGAATCGCCTCCGCTCCATCACACACAGTGCAAGGGTATCTCCTAGGGCCAGCAGCGCCGTTGTGCTAGTAGTTGGGGCCAGGGACAAGGGGCAAGCCTCTTTCGGTACCTGACAGCTGATGTGCAAAGCCACCTGCGTTGCCAATGGTGAGCTCGGATCGCGAGTAATTGAAACTGTTTGACAACCAATCGACCGCAAGGAAGGAAGTAGCTGAAGCATCTCCTCGGTCGTGCCACTGTTGCTCAGCAGAATTACCACATCTTGACGAGCAACTACCCCCAGATCTCCATGAACTCCCTCACCAGGGTGTAAGAACAGAGAAGGCGTTCCTGTACTTGATAAGGTAGCAGACAACTTCCTTCCGATATGTCCACTTTTGCCCATACCGGTGACGACGACCTTCCCTCGACAGGCCAGCAACCACTCCACTGCTGTAACAAAATGCTCATCCAACTGGGCTTCCAGAGCTCTCAGTCCATCCTGCTCAATTCTAAGAAAACCCCGTGCTGAATTGAGTATATTTTGGGATGTTTCTATCTTACTGTTTGTCATCACCAGAATGTTGTCAGAAAAAATTATTGATTTATTTGCAAGAAAACTTGAATGGACCAGAAACTTATCAGTATAGTGTTGCCCGTTATAGAATTTTACAAACCCTCAACCTTTCGCTGGAGATTCGCATGCTGGAAAGAGGATTCACGCGGACCCTGGCCGCCCTTGTGATGATTGCCTTACCGGCAGTCACCTGGGCTGCTGGCAGTGGAGAAAGCTCCGGGCCGGGCAGCCTGGTAGTACCTCTAGGAATGATGCTCTTGGGAGCAACCGTACTCGCCATTCTGCTGAGCTATGTCAAGCAGTCAAGCCTACTCGCCTTCATTGGTGTAGGTGCCATCGGTGGATTTTATGCCAAGTCTATTGGTGCTGGAGATGAATTGATCTCCAGGGAACTGATGAGCGCCTTCATCGATATTGGGATCATCCTGCTGCTCTTCATGGCTGGAATGGAGGTTGACATCAAAGGCATGATCAAGCGTTGGCAATTGGTACTGATCAATGGTGCTGGCCAGATCTCCCTTCTACTAATCGTCAGTATGGGACTGGGTGTCGCTTATATTGGGATTGGTGCGGACACCTTCGGTGATGGTTGGTTTGCCACTCTCATCTACTTTGGCCTCTGTTTGACTCTCTCTTCGACCATTCTCGTAATTGGTACGCTGAAGAAAACAGGGCAGATGGAAACTCTGCATGGCCAAATCGCGTTAGGACTGATGGTGCTCCAGGATGTTGTAGCAGTTGTCGCCTTGGCAATTCTGCTGAGCCTAGATCCGAGCCGTGAAGGTGGGGGTTCTTTGGGCCTTGAAGTTGCCATGATTTTCTTAAAGATGGCGATCCTAATTGTCATTCTGTACTTCTTCACCAAGTACGTCCTCAATGCGATGTTCAAGTACTTGGCTCGCTCTTCAGAATTGCTCTTTATTGGAGCCCTCGGCTACGGCATGGGTGTTGGTGGACTTTGTGAGGTTGTTAGCTTCTCTTCTGGAATCGGCGCCTTCTTCGCTGGAGCCACACTGGCAGCGCTACCCTACCGCCACGAGATTGAGGACAAGGTGGAACCTTTAAAGGCATTCGGGGTTATTCTGTTCTTCATCGCCCTCGGCTTTGACCTGCCTTTCCTTGATGGTGCAGCCATCGTTAGCGGGCTCTCTACTGGTGTTGTGTTGACCCTATATCTGGTGATCCTGACGATTCCACTGATGCTGTTCCTGGGTTATGTTTCGAAAATGAAAGGAAGAGCAGCGTTCATGATTGGAGCTATTATTAATCAAAGCTCTGAATTTTCCTTGATGCTTGCTGTCCTTTGTCGACAGTTCGGTATTTTCAATGATGAACTGTTTATCATTGTCACACTAGTAGTATTGCTGACCTTCTTCCTCTCCTCACTTGGACACCAGTTCTTGGATCCAATGTATCAGGCCGCCCGTAGTCGCTTACTCTTCATGGATAAGCGAAGTATGGAAGAAGAAGAGGAACATGAAGAATTGGAGATGGAAGACCATGTTGTCATTCTCTCCTTCAATGAACTCTCGATGGAGATTGCTGACTTCTACAGTCAAAATAATCAGAAGGTTCTGCTACTGGATCTTGATCCGGACATTACCGACTACTTCAAGAAAAACCACTCTAACTCCAATATTGTAGCCAAGTACGCAGACATGCAGGATCCTGATGTTTGGGAGCACTTCGCCTTCGAAAAAGCTCACATTGTCATTTCCTGTCTGGACGAGGGGCAAGAAGCTGAGATCGGCATTTGCCATTACCTGCATGAGAAAAGTGACCATGTGCCCTTCCTGGCAGCGACTAGCTCACACGAAGAAGCACTGGAGTTGTATGAGGCAGGTGTCCGCTACGCAATCCAGACTGAATACCTGGCTTCGAAAAGCTTCCGAGACATCTTTGCTCAGGAAATGGCTAAAGATCCGAAAGACGCCTTCCGAGATCTTGGGAAGGAACATTTCGAACAAACCAAGCAGATCCAAGAAGGCATGGGCAATATCTTCAGTTTGGTCTGATTTCTTCTACCCCTCTAGCAGAGAGAATGACTATGAACCTTTGGCAAAAACTACGCACTTCCTTGGGAGTGCTCTTCATCACACTCTTCGTGATGGCCACGCCTGTCTACGCGGCAGGTGGTGGAGCCCTGATTATGTCCCTTGGCTTGCTGCTTGGTAGCGCAATGCTGATCTCGATGGTCCTGACTCGCTTCAATCAGCCAATTCTTCTCGCTTTTGTAGTGGCGGGTGCTGTGGGTGGATTGGTAGCTGGTAGTGAAGCAGCAATGGCAATCGCCAACGGCCCTCTGATCGAAGGCTTTGCTGAAATTGGTATCGTTCTACTACTCTTCATGGCGGGAATGAGTGTCAACCTGCGAGAGATCACGAACCGCAGCAAATTGGTACTCTACAACGGTATCGGCCAGTTGGTAGTTGTGATGGTCGTGATGCTATTATTGGCTGGGGGCATCATCAATGGTATTGGTACCGAAGGTCTCTTCTTCGTTGCTATTTGCCTCTCCCTATCATCAACTCTGGTGGCCCAGAGCGCCCTAAGCTACTCTGGCTCAGAAGGATCGCTGCACGGTCAGTTGGCTGGTGGAATCATGCTGCTGCAGGACTTGGTAGCTGTGGTTGCGATTGTCCTGCTGGAAGGCCAGATGCGTGATGCTGGTGGTATTACAGGCATGGGGATGGCGTTCATCAAGATGCTAGTTCTGATGGCAGTCTTATCTTCGCTATCCCGCTACGTTCTGGAGAAAGTTTTCAAATTCCTCAGTGAGTCACCGGAACTGATGTTTGTCACCGCGCTGGGCTACTGTATGGGGGTAGCAGCTGTGTGTGATACTATGGGCTTCTCCCAGGAAGGTGGTGCGTTCTTCGCCGGTGTCTTCCTCGGAATCATTCCGCAGAAACTGGAAATTGAGGATAAGGTCAATCCACTGAAAACCTTTGGGGTGATTCTCTTCTTCCTTACCTTGGGTTTCCGTATGGTCACACTGGAACCTGGAGCAATGGGTAGTGCCTTCAGCATGGCGGTTGTGCTTGCGGTCATCGTATTGGTTATCAAACCAGTTGCCATGTTGATCACAGGTTGGGCCACTCGTCTTAAGGGACGTCCCGCATTTTTACTGGGTGGTACAATCAATCACTGCTCGGAATTCTCCTTGATCATTGCATTGATCTGTCGTGAAACTGGTTTGTTCAGTGACTATGTCTTCGCGCTAGTTACCTTGACAGTTCTGTTCTCAATGTTCTTTGCAGCGATCAGTCATCTCTACCTAGGTACTCTCTACAACATGCTGCGTGGCTCATTGCGCTTCATTGACAAGCGAAGTTCCAACTACGAACTGGAAGGAGATTTTGCACTTGAAAATCATGTAGTGGTTCTCTCTTACAATGAGTTAGCTGCTGAGATCGCAGGGCACTACGCAGAGAAAGGTGAGAAGGTTCTGATGATGGACTTGGATCCAGAGATCACGGAGTTCTTCCAAAAAAAAGAGGGATCAAATATCGTCCCACTTTATGCAGATATGGAAGATCCAGATGTCTGGAAGCAGTTTGCTTTTGAGAAAGCGAAAGTTGTCGTCTCCTGCCTTGTTGAGGGACAGGAAATGGAGTTGGGCATTGCGGCTTACTTGGCTGAGCATGCTCCGGACACACCATTTATCGCAACTACTTCCTCTCACGATGAAGCACTGGAGCTTTACGAAGCAGGTGTACGCTACGTGATTCAGACGGATTTCCTCGCTTCGAAGAGCTTCCGCAAAGTCTTCGAGGAAGAGATGGGCAAGAGTACCAAGGAGGCCTTCCTGCAAAAGGGCAAGGATCACTGGGATGCTACCCGCCAGATCCAAGAAGAACTCGGAGCCATCTTCAAGTTCGTTTAATCCCTCCACCGGGTGTTGCTCCAGCAGCACCCGTCTTCTAAGCACCGTATGCACTACGATGCCTCTATACTCCTAGTGGATGACTACAAGTTCATCCGGACCATTCTTGAAAGAATGCTGCATCAGCTTGGCTATCAAAATCTCTGCACGGCCGTTGATGGCGTGGAAGCGCTGAAATTATTGCGATCCCAACCCGTTGATCTAGTCATCACTGACTATCATATGCCAGAAATGGATGGCATCAGCCTCTTCCAATCAATGAAGCAGGAACCTGTCCTAGCTAAGATTCCCGTCCTACTTATCTCTGGTGTTCCTACCGAAAAATTTGCGACACAGGCACTGGCGATGGGAATCCAAAGCACCCTGACCAAACCCTTCCGTGCAGAGCAACTGGATCAGGAGATCCAATCTCTGCTGATCCAATCTCTCTGTTAAAAATGCTACGGATCATTCTGCTGCTGGTAATTCTGCCAATGATCCTAGGCTTTCTATTCTCTCGGCTATCTCAGCCTATCCTGTGCTGGGTTGGATATTCTCTCCTTATCATTCCTCCTTCCATCGCCATGACATTGTTGCTCGATCTAATTTGAAGGGCGCAGTTCACCGAACAAATTTCGTAAAAATTCTGGTTCCTGTAGACCCTCCAGAGCCCCCAAGCGTTGCCCATCCTGCGCGAAGAAGACCAGCGTAATTCTCCCAACTTGCTGCTGATTCGCAAAAGCCTGCCCCTCTGGACGACTCAGATCCGCAATCAAAAAATCCAAATCGGCCTGAAACTCCTCCTCCAAACTGGCAACTGTGCGTTGGAGTTGGCGACAAACAACACATGTTGGATCATGCACCTGGACTACAACTGGTCGTCCGTTACCAATTCGTGAAAGATCATACTCCTCATCTTTGGAATGCTGTTGCCACCACCAGACTCCTCCTGCACTTATCAGCAAGAAGAGCGTGAGTAATGTGGAACCCCAGGCCCCAAAGTAACCCACAAACTTTTGAGGTGTTTTCAATGATTTTCCTGCTCCCACTCCCACTCCTCTTGTTCGAAGTCTTCAGAGGTCTTTGTGTTTTGTTGAGATTGTTGAGCAAGAGCTTTGCTGCGAAGCTCACCTAGAGCCTTAGAATATGAAGAATCTTCAAACAGTTCTGTCTGCTGATGCTGGTAGGGTGCGTGCTGACGAGCCTCCTTTTCAATCTGCAAATGGCAACGACTGCAAAGAGGAATTAAATTTTCTAGGGCATTATTGCCTGGATTCTCGTCAATATGATGAACTTGGAGGGCAATAGCATCCTCATCGCCAGATAATTTGCAGCGTGCGCAGCGATTACCAAACTCTTGACGAACCCACCTTGACATCACTGGCCAGTCAGGATGATAGCGTTCATCTAGAGACATTCCACTCCTGTTGGCGGAATTCCTGCTTTACGACATAGTTCAAATTCGATATAAACATTTCCCTCTATCTAAGAATTTCCCTACAGACAGTGAGGTCAAATGAGTGTCAATCGTCAAGAGTATTTGGACATCATCTCCATCGTCAGCCATCTCGCCCGCTCTGACGGAGATATTGCGGATTCGGAGAAAAAAGTATTGATGACCCTGTTCAAGGCGATCGGGGTCACGAAGGAAGAGCAGGCTGCGATGAAAGCCAAGACCTCAATTGGGTCGTTATTGGAGGAAATTCAGTCTGATGAGGCCAAAAGTGTTTTGGTGGACACTCTCGCTCTGGTGGCCGGTGCTGATGGAGTGTTTGAAGACGAAGAACGCGCCTTCATTACCAAGGTTATGAAGCGGATTGGTATGGAGCCCAGTGAACACCCTTACTTTCAGGATGGCGGGGACCTGGACATCAAGACCGTTCGGGCCAACGTCAAACAGATTTTGGAATCACTGAAGAGCGCAACCGCTTAGGTCGATTCACTTCCATCCCGGAAATCACGCAACCAGCGCAAATGCTCCAGGGTGGTGTTTGCCCCTAATCCAAGGATTGCTACTTCCTGCTCCAGTAGCTGCTCTGCCTTACGCTGAAACCAGGAACTTGGCTGTTGCTCCGTCTGTGGTAACTCATCCAGCACTACACTGACCACCCCACACTCACCCACCAACTGTTCGATATCTTCGGCTAAGCCAGGTTGCAGAGCAGAAGCGTGCAACCCGACAATGGTACGTCCCAACTGAACCATTTCGAGCAGTCCCTCTAGTTGCTCACCCAACCGAATATCAGGTGCCAGGCGTAGATGGAGCAAGCAATCTCGCTGAAAGCTCCGCCGTGCCAAGCGAGCGACTTGCTGCAGTTCCTCCAGGCGGGTAAAGCCTTCTGCCCAGAGTAAATCTGCCCCTGTATCTGAAAGATACACGATTGGAGGTCCATAGACCCGCTCTACCAAATGCTCACCCAACTCTGACTGACTCTCAGCCTGTTGTAACAAACCAGCGCTGACAACTCGTCCCAAGGCTTCACGGAGAAGAGCCATGCCGTTGTTATTGATAGCTTCCTCTCGATCTTCAATGCCTTGCTGAGTTAGCTCAAGGACATTGGCACCAGCGGTGTTCGTACGAAAAAAATCTGCACCCGCTCGCTGGTAGCTCTTGTAGGCGGCACGAACCCAATCCATTTGCTCCAGATTGGCCAGGTACAACGGCTGGTTTTCTGGCAAACCAAACTTTTGTAGAATTGGGACTAGGCTACCCTCACTAAACACTGGAGCATGCTCTTGCAGCCAATCCAGGAGAGAAAAAGTAGGAGGAGTGCTTTCAGTGCTCATCCAACCGTCACTGACTTGGCCAGATTGCGAGGTTTGTCAATATTACGCCCCAGATCAAGCGCTGCGTAGTAGGAAAGCAATTGAGCCATAGTCATCTGGAGTAGCGGCGCTAACCAGGGATGAACTGTAGGCAGTTCTACTGCGTAGTCGAGAACCTCACGGGCATGCCGATCTCCTTCAAAAACAAAACCGGCCAAAGTTCCTCCTCGGGTTCGGATCTCCTCCATCGCAATCAGTGTTCTACGATGCAAGTCTTGCTGATCCGGGAGTGGTACAAAAAACAGCGAATGAACTGACTTCTCAATCATTGAAAGAGTACCATGTTTGAGGAATCCTGCCGGCATCCCTTCCGCATGCTGGTAGGTTACTTCCTTCATCTTCAAGGCCGACTCCATCGCTACCGGATAGTACTGTCCACATCCCAGAAACAACCAGTTTGGAACCCAACTGGTGGAGCGAGCAACGTTCCTCAAAAAGCCAGATTGTTCGTTCAAAGTATCCTGAATCAGGTCTGGCAGACGATCCGCAGCAACGAGGAAGGAATCGACCTGCTGGTTATCCAAAGTACCTTGTTGGCGACCAGTTTCCACAGCGGTTCGGAGTAAAATCAGGGTCTGTGCCATCGCGGCCTTGGTGGAGACCACACAAATTTCTGGTCCAGACCCCTGCATAATGACCTGGCCGACCTGCATCCCAATCGAGGACCCCATCACATTAACGATTGCTGCTGTCTTGGCACCACGCTGGCGAGCAAAATTAAGCGCCATCTTGGTATCGTAGGTTTCTCCAGACTGAGAGACTGCCAGTACCAAATCTTGTGCCTGCACACCAGCAATATCGATAAATTCATCAGAACTGATGGCTGGGAAGTAGCGCCCAGTCAGTTGTGAGAAAAAATACTGTCCCAGCTGTGCCACATAGAAAGTTGTTCCCACACCAACGAGATACACCTGTGGTGCTTCTACAAATTTTTGAGCTAGTTTTCGAATCTCCTCATCTGGAATCTTCAGCGCCTGACGCAGGGTCTGAGGTTCATCAAAGATTTCTTTGAGCATGTAGTGGGCAAACCCACCCTTGCGGGTTGTCTCTGCATCCCAGTCAATATGCAGGATATCTTCCTCGACCTGCTGACCGTCACGCAGGCTACGAATCTGATAGCTCTCTTGCGTCAGAATGACATATTCGTCATCATCCAGAATTACCGCCCGTCGGGTATACTCTAGAAAGGCATTGATATCCGAGCCAACGTAGTTGCTGTCTTCGCCCAACCCTAAAATCAGAGGAGAATCACGCTTAGCACAGAAGAGTCGATCCGGCTCATGTACTGAGATCATCACAATTGCAAAAGAGCCTTCCATTTGTTCCAGGGCCGCCACAAATGCATGCTCAGTATTTTGTAATCGCTCATAGTGACGGGCCAACAGTTGTACAAATACCTCTGTATCCGTCTGCGAACAGAACGGTACTCCTTCCACTTCCAGTTCCTCCCGCAAGTCTTGATAGTTTGAAAAGATACCGTTGTGCACAACCGCAAAAGCCTCGTTAGTTGAGAGATGCGGGTGGGCATTCGCCCGACTGACCACTCCGTGAGTAGCCCAACGCGTATGGGCAATGCCAAGGCGCCCACTGAGTTGGGTGAGACGTTCCCGTTGATTGACCTCTTCCACCCCTCCGGTGTTCTTGCGAGTCTGGATCTTGCCCACATCCAGCAGTGCCATTCCACACGAATCATATCCTCGGTACTCTAGATTGCGAATTGAGGCATAGAGAGGATGAGCCACATTCTTTGCGTTGATCATTCCACTGATTCCGCACATTTCAGGACTCCTTCTGATTATCAGGAACCCAGCCACGTAGGGAAATATTATCTTCGATGAAGCTACCTGCTGGAACTATCGTTGCGGGCGCCAGTGTTTGTCGGGCACCAATGCGTACTCCATCTCCAATGAACGCTCCAAGTTTGGGCAAGCCAGAATCAACGGATTCGTTGGCAGTAGAGACCACGATATTTTTTCCATCTGAAAAATGATTCACCGTGGTCAGCGCTGTACCAAGCGAAACCCCCTCCCCGATCACGCTATCCCCAATGAAAGAAAGGCGTCCCAGGTCAGACTTTCCAAAAAGTACGCAGTTCTTGAGCTCTGAGCCATAACCGACTACTGAGTTTGGGCCGATGGCGCTGAAGGTTCGTACCAACGAATTATTTCCAATGTAAGAGCCTTCTCCAATGAAGCACGGACCCTTGAGTACTGCACCACTCTCAATCACAACATTTCGCTCGATCACCACCGGCCCTTCCAACTGAACGTTACCAGCCACTCTGGCACTCTGGTGAATATGCGCTGTGCGCCAGGCACTCATCATCATCTGATTTGCTTCCAAGATGTGCCACGGGTAGATCACATCAATCCAGGTGCCCTCCCAGAGATCCGCCTGCAAGCCATCATTCTGAACCAGATATTGGTAACACGCTTCAATGCTTTGATCATGCTGGCGCAGCAGGTCAAAGATTCTCGGTTTTAGAACAAATCCACCGGCAAAGACATAATTACTTTGCATGCGTCCCTGGGGCTTCTCAATGAAGCGGCGGATCTTCATCTCATTGTCTAGATAGACGTTACCGTATTCATTAGAATTGCGAGGCAGGGTCACCAACGCAACCTCTCGGCCTGTTTCAGCGAAAGCTCGCAGTAGTTGGGGAACAGGATTTCCATCCGCCAGCACATCTCCATAGACCAGTAGAAAAGGCTGTCGCTTCAGGTAAGATTCACAGCAGGAGAGCGCATGACCAATACCTAGTAGTTCTGGCTGTTCCACGTATTCGAGACCCATTCCGAAGTCACTTCCATCCCCAAAATGATCTCGTAGAGCCTGCTGTTCATGGTGTACTACGACTAAGGCCTCATGAACTCCAGCGTTATGCAGCCCATCAAGAATACTCTCCAAGATGTGGCGGCCTGCAATCCGAATCATTGGCTTGGCACGAGTCGCTGTAAACGGCAGCAACCGTGGACTGTAGTTCGCAGCCAGAATCACCGCTTTCATGAAGACTCCGCAAGAAGGAAAGGTAGCAGATGCTGCTCCAGCACAGACAACACCTGCTCAACATTCAAATTACTCGTATCCACCAAGATTGCATCAGCTGCTTTACACAGAGGGGCTTCACTACGATTACGATCCTGCTCATCTCGTTGCTTCAGGGCCTCCAAGACCTCCTCGAAACGAACACTGGGATCCTTGGCCTGCAATTCGGCAAAGCGTCGACGTGCTCGGGTCTCTGGACTGGCTTCAACGAAAAACTTACAATCGGCCTGTGGCAAAACGACGGTACCAATGTCACGTCCTTCTAGCACAGCCCCTCGGTAGACACCTCCAATTTTTGCTTGCTCTACCAGCTGACGCTGCTGAAACTTGAGTGCGTGCCGAATCGGTACAAAGCGGCTCACCTGAGAGGCTAGTGCTGAAACCTCCTCGGTACGAATCGCAGAGCTAATCTCTTCACCATCACAAAACACTCGTCCATCTGCTTCCAGCACAATCTGCGTTTGTTCACCAAGCTCCTGCAATGCCTCCTCGTTTTCTGGCTTGTCTAGACGGTTCCACTTCCAAGCCAAGCAACGAAACATTGAACCGGTGTTGACATAGAGCAACTGATTGCGTTCAGCCAATTGACGCGCCAGCGTACTCTTACCAACTCCTGTGGGACCATCTAGCACCACAATCACAAAAGCCATGCAATCCCTTCCTACTTACTTTCCAATCGCTGCAGAGCATTGGCTGCAGCCTGCTTCATCTGCGGATCGCTTAGCTCTTTGCTGATCTTGCTGTAGATCGCCTTCGCGTCATTGATCCGCCCCAAGGCCTCGTAGCTAAGTCCCATTTGCTGCCAGGCAGTGAACTTTTGATTTTCGTTCAGCCCTTCCGCATGGAAGTAGGTTAATTGTAAGTAAGCAGCAACCGAACGTTCATGAGCTTTCAGCGCAGCCGCAGCTTCTCCACCTAACAATAGCGCTTCTCGCTGGATCAATGGATTTTCACTGCGACGCAACTGAGCAGACCAGCTCTCTGCTTGTTCCCAGGCTCCAGACGCACCGAGTCGTCCAAGATTCAAATATTCCTTGCCAATGCGGAGCATCCGCTGTTCACGCGCAGCCTGATCCGGCTCAAGATTATTGCGTAACCGATCCTCCCATAGTCGAATCAAGCCCTGCCGATGTGGAATTGTTCTCGCTGGTTCTCCCACGTACTCGTAGCGCTCAACCAACCAGTTCCGAATCTGCTCTTCTTGTTCTGGTTTGAAACGAGTATCCTTCAAATAGATTTCTGAACGCTCTGTAAAACGCACATCCTTCAATCCGTAGTACAGGCGCAAAATCGCTAGTTTGGCCTCAATTCCCCAAGTAGGATTCAGAACATTTTGCAGTGAACGTTCATACGCTGGTAGGGCTTTCAGTGGGTCCTTGATCTGTTCGTATGCCTGACCACGCCGGAAGTATAACTCAGCCTGGTCCTTGGGATCTTTCATTTGAGGCAGCATCTGCAGGGCTTTTTCCAAAAAGCCTTCCCAAAGCTCCAACTCCCACAACAAGCTCAATTGTAGTTGCTGCATCTCCAGATCAAGGATTTCCGGATGGCTGAGCATAACTTGCAGGGCCTCTTCACGACGATTCAAATCCCGTAGCAACAGCACCTGCTCAATCAACAGATCCTTGTTCAAAGCCTCTGGATGAGCCTTAAGTAGCGCATCCAGTTCTCTCAACGCTTCTTCCGGAAGCTCCAAGCCACGATAAATCGCAACCAACCACTGCCAGGCACGAACCTGGTAGCGTGATGGTGGCTCCGCATCTACCAGAGTCTTTGCTTCTTTCTGGGCCTCCAGCCACTCTTCATTCAGCATGGACAAACCGATCCGGATCAGCGCTTTCTCTTCCTCACGGCCTGCCTCTACTGGAACTTGCCGGAGTGTCAGGCCGATTGCACGACGCTGATTCTCATTACGCTTCGGATCCTCCAGAGCTGCTTGCCAAAAATAGCAATCACCTAACCGAGCTGACTCCACAAACTCCTGAGTCACCCGCTGACAGCGTTCAAAACCTTGTTTTGTCTGACCTTCTGATAAATCCAGATATGCGAGACGATAAATAACCTCTCCCTTCAGAGAGGTCGCCAAATCAGGGGAAACCAGCAGTTCCTCAAAGATTTGACGGGCCTGTTCTGGCTTCCCCGTTTCCTGAAGCGCCTGGGCTCTTAATAAGCGAAATTCCTCTACCCTGGAGTGTAGCGCAAACTCTTCAACAGGCAGCGGAAAATCTAACAAAAACTCCCACCATCCCCAGGATGCGGCATGCCACATCGCTCGATAGGCTCCTTCACGACGTAGCTCTCGCTGGCGCAGAGAGCGCATGGTTCGACGAACTTCTTTCTCGTCTTGTTTTCGTAGTGCTAATTCCAGTTGGAGCAGAGACAATTGATCTTCATCGCGCAACCCTCGCTTTGCCAGGGCCTGAACTTCTTGACCTAAGGTTTCCCAATCCTGCTGCTGCCAGCGACACCAGGCTGACATGGCAGCAAGCTCCTCTATTTCAGAATAGTTATAGTATTTTTCAAAATACTCTTCCCGTAATCGTAGGACAGGATTACAGTTCGCCCGTTCGTACTGATAAGAGGCTTCCTCTGCAACAAAACGAACCAGATTTTGTGCGTTGCCAGGATCCTGACGCAGTTGTGTAAAAATTGCTGGGACCTGGGCGGGCTTCGTCTGGGCTGCACAGTAGAGTTCGATACGGGTCCCTTCCCGCAAGTACTCTCGACTAGCTTGTCCGACATCCCGCAATCGACCCAACCACACCTCACTCTCCGCACAATCTCCACGCCTTGCCATCAACCAGGTCAATGTTAGGTAAGCTGCAGATCTCAATCCGGGTACTTGTTCTGAGTCAGTTTGTAGCCAACCCTGCAGGTCATCTACAGCAGCCTTGAATTCTCCAAGCTGAGTTCTGGACAAGCCCAGCCAGAATCCTGATGGTTTAGCCCAACGACTGTTCATCTTCTTATCGATGATTTCGTAGAACCGATCTCGTGCTAGTGCAAAGTCCCCATTCTGGAAACTCTCCAGTGTGGTCTCGAAGTATCGACCGATCTGATCGAAGAAGCTGACCTGCAAGGGCTCTCGACTGAGTGGATTGAAGTCGGGCAATGGGGGAAGAGAGACCGAACGACCCAGCTTGGGTGTGTTCGAAGAAAGATCTGGTTGGAAGGGAGCTATCTCGCCCAGCGGGAAAGACCCGTAAGGGGTCTGTACTTGATCTGAAGGAGTGGCCAAGGCGCTTAGAGTGGTCAAACAGAATCCACACCCTAGTATAGCTCCTTGGAGCCAGCGTACAAGAACTGCCATGTTCATCCGGACGCTGCCGCGACGTCATCTCGAAATTTCCGTAGATCGTCTACGGTTTGATCCAGATTTTCTGCCGAGAACTCAGCCGCGTAGTGATAGTTTTTCATTGAATTATAGTAACGCGGGTCATAGTAGTCGTTCAATAAGATCGCTACCAACTCACGCAACCGATTTTGCCGCAAACAGTCGCGCAGATGATCCACCAGCTGCCGACCTAATGCCATGCGCAGGGACTGCAAGATCTGGTCAACTTCTGCAACCGTTGCCTCATCTTCAACAAGGTAATCCGCTAGAGTCCTATCGATTCGTGTTTCTAGCGAAGCATGCAGCAGGACTTTCTGACCTTTCTGCATTGCCTTGGCCAGCGGTGTTGGGATGAACACCGGACCGACCTTGCGGCTCTCTCCTTCGATGAAAAATGAGCGATCCGTTGGGAGAGCAAGCTTTGCCTGGTGCAGTAGTCCCTCAAATTGCCGCTGAGTTCGTGGATGCCGGTGGATGCCACCAAACAACGAACTCCGGTGCTGTGCCAAGTCTTCCAGGTCCAGATGATCTGGCAGCTGTTTCAACAATAGCGTCTTGCCCACCCCGGTGGGACCGTGTAGCACGATCAGGGATGGCGACCACTGTTCAAGAGCTTGCAGAACATGTTGGCGATAGTGTTTGTAGCCACCTCGCAATTGTTGCGCAGTGAAACCTTTGCTGTTGAGCAGACGCACTACAGAAACTGACCGCATTCCACCACGAGCACAGTAAACGATCAGTGGTTGTTTCTGCCAGGGCTGAAAACTTTCCACCAATTGCTGCACACGCGGCTCGACATAGCGCAGCCCTGCAGCCATCGCAGACTCTGGACTGACTTGCTTGTAAAGTGTCCCGATCGTAGATCGTTCAAAATGGTCAAACAGCGCTTGATTGAGAGCCCCAGGGATGTGTCCCTGGGTGTATTCTTCAGCGGTACGAACATCAAACAGAGGCGGAGGAGTGAGAAACGGCAGTTCCGACAGGGCAAGAGATGGACATGGTCCCTGCAGAAACTGCCCTGGAGAAACCTCAGTCACTGGCAGCCTTTGCCTCCTCCTCTGTTGGCTTCTCTGCATCAGGTGGAATTAACCCATGTAACTGACGAACCCGACTCTCGATCACCTGGGCGATCTCTGTGTGCTCTGCCAGAAAACGAATTGCGTTGTCTCGGCCCTGTCCCAGACGTTCCTTGTCAAAGGAGAACCAAGTTCCACTCTTCTGTACGATGTTGCCTTCTGTCGCATAGTCGAGAATCGTACCCAAGTGGGAGATCCCTTCTCCATAGATGAGGTCGACTTCCGTATTGCGGAAAGGAGGAGCTACTTTATTTTTAACAACCTTGATCTTGATCCGATGACCACGAACTTCGTCGCCCTGCTTGATCTTAGTGGTGCTTCGGACGTCCAAGCGAACACTTGCATAGAATTTGAGCGCATTGCCCCCAGTAGTTGTCTCTGGGTTGCCAAACATCACTCCGATCTTGGAGCGCAACTGATTGATGAAAATGAAGATCGTGTGCGACTTTGAAACCGAGCCTGTCAGCTTACGCAGAGCTTGTGACATGAGACGAGCATGGAGTCCCATATGAGAATCTCCCATGTCTCCATCAAGTTCACTTTTTGGAACCAGCGCAGCCACCGAATCTACCACGACAATATCCACCTTACCCACACGGACTAATTGCTCAGCAATCTCCAAGGCCTGCTCTCCGTAGTCTGGCTGAGCCACCAGCAATTCCTCCACATTGACCCCCAGCAGTCGAGCATTACTGATATCAAGTGCGTGCTCTGCATCAATGAAAGCAGCCATACCACCAGCCCGCTGTACCTCTGCAACCGCACAGAGTGCCATGGTCGTTTTACCTGATGATTCAGGGCCATAGATCTCAATGATCCGTCCACGGGGGTAGCCCCCAACTCCTAGCGCAATATCCAAGCCCAGATTACCAGAGCCAATCACGGACACTTTGTTTAGTGCTTGGTCTCCAAGTTTCATGATGGAGCCCTTACCAAACTGTCTTTCGATCTGGCTCATTGCCGATTCCAGGTCTTTGCGCTTTTCCTCGTTTATCATGGTTTGTTCCGCAAGCAGGTGGTCGAAATGAAGCTGGTCGGTCGACACGGACGCCTCAGCCATCAGAAGGGGGAGAATTAAATCGCAGTATAAAATATGCTAGAGATTGAAGCGTACGAAAAGCAGGGCTAAGGTGCAATGAAAATCCAGTGGCTACAGCAGCACTTGGAGTTTGATCAGCACTGTGTTACCTTTTCAAGATTTTTGGTAAACCCTTCATGAAATTTCCCAAGACACTCTATTACCCAACTTCATGTCTCAACGTGTTTTAGTCACTGGTGGCGCGGGTTTTCTCGGCTCCTTCCTCTGTGAGCAACTAATCCAGCAGGGCCATGACGTGCTGGCTCTGGACAATCTTTTCACTGGCAACAAGCGCAATATCGCTCATCTGCTGGACCATCGGAACTTCGAATTCATTCGCCATGACGTGGTTGAACCAATTCTGTTGGAAGTCGATTGGATCTTCAACCTAGCCTGCCCAGCCTCACCTGTACATTACCAGTACAATCCAGTGAAAACCACCAAGACAAGCATTCTCGGTGCGATCAACATGCTCGGACTGGCAAAGCGAGTCCAGGCGCGTATCCTACAGGCGTCCACCTCTGAGATTTATGGAGATCCAGAGGTCCATCCTCAAACCGAAGACTACTGGGGATCTGTCAATCCTATTGGTCCCCGCAGTTGCTACGACGAAGGCAAACGAGTCGCTGAAACCCTAATGAGTGACTATCGTCGTCAAAATGGAGTAGATACTCGGATCATTCGAATCTTTAACACCTACGGCCCTCGCATGCATCCGGAAGACGGGCGAGTGGTCAGTAACTTTATAGTTGCAGCCTTGTGCAACAAACCGCTGGTGCTCTACAGTGATGGACAGCAGACTCGCTCCTTCTGCTATGTCAGTGACCTGATTGAAGGAATCCTACGAATGATGCAGCAGGAGAACTGTCCCGGACCCATCAATCTGGGGAATCCTGGAGAATTCACGATTCGGGAGTTGGCTGAACAAGTCATGGAATTGACCAATTCTCGCTCCCAAATTACTTATCAGCCTGCCCGTGAAGATGATCCTGGTCGCCGCCGACCAGACATTCGACTAGCCAAGGATCAACTTGGCTGGGAACCCACGGTGCCTCTGAAGGAAGGTCTCCGTCACACGATTCACTACTTTGACGAGCTGCTTCGCAATTCCTGATGGATCTCGCATGCCGCCCTCTCGTCTACTGATCGCCCTTGCCTTACTGTTTGGACTGATCCTGCCTCCGCTTGCTCTGGGGAATCAGGATTTTCTACAACTGCGGCAGGAGATCCGCTCCGAGCGTCCTGTGCGTCAATTGGCAATCAGTGCCGACGAAGCAATCCTTGCCATGGGAATGCAAGATGGTGATGATACTGTTGTAGAATTCCGTGACCGACGTAGCGGTCGGATTCTAGGCAACCTGCGCTCTGCTAGCAATGAGTTAACTCATCTCAGCTTTCATCCGACTCGACGACAACTGTTCGTAGGTGGAGATAAGCGACTCGAACTCTGGCAAGTCGATGATCTGCCTGGTCGTGATGCAGAATTGCCTGCCTTGCAACAACGCATTTGGGAACGAACTGTTCAGCAACCGGTAGGACAGGCCGACTTTAGCCAACAGAAAGATCTGCTGCGCTGGAGTGAGGGACAGCAACTCTACGAACTAGATGCACAACCACCCTACTCCTCGCGCTTACTCTGGACAGGTGAAAAGACCGACCAACCTCTAAAGCACTTTGCTTTCAGCCCCAACGAGCAACGCATTGCAGTTAGCCATGCCAATCAAACTGGAATTCGTTTGGTAGATTCTCAGCGCCAACAGGTATTGCCACCGCTTGATTACCATTTGTTGCCTCCAGTGGATTTCCACTTCTCAACAGACCAACAACTAGTTTCCATCGACGAAGAGCGTAACCTGCTCTGGGGTAATTCGGAGTCCCGCCTGCAAGAGCATCGTCCTGAATTGGAACTTTCCAACCAGTCCAAGCCAGAGCGATTGCTACCGCTACCAGGTGACAAACTAGCGGTCATCTCAACAGAGGGAGACACTACCAAGGCGCACATCTTTAATCGAGAGGGCGCAGAACAACAACAATTGCTGCTTTACGGCGCTGGCAGCATTGCAAGGAGTCCCACCGGAGCCTACCTGGCCAGTGCGGATTATGACAGCGTTCAATTGTTTGAGACCAAGGAACACCAGAGCCCGGAAGAATACATCCATCAATTGCAGGATCGTGGCGCCAACGAAACCGCTCGACGCTATCGCAACCAACTAGACACTCCGGTTGCCCTAGCAACTTCAAAAGCAGCTGAAACCAGCACGGGACCATCTTCGCTTGAATTGCAAGTGGAGCAGTTGCGCAATGCGGAACGGGAAAAGGATTGGCTGCGAGCTGAAAGACTGCTGGGGGAAATCCTACGTATCGACCCTCAAAATGCAGAAGCCCTCGCCGTGCGGGAAAGGATGCAGCAACAAGAGCAGGAAATTCAACTTGGTAAGGGAGAGCAGCTACTCAAAAAAGGAGAGTACGATGCTGCCATTTCCCAATTCAAGCGGGTCCCCAAGGACAGTCCACTCTATACGGAAGCACGACGCCAACTGGCTCTGGCCGAACAACAAATCCGAGTACAGTTGCGGGTTCAGAGTGCTGAGCAGGAAATGCGTTCCCAAAACTGGGAAGGTGCTCGAACTTTTCTGCTGATGGCGCTTGAACAAGATCCAAACAACTCACAAGTTCAGTCACTACTCGAAGAAATTGAGGCCAAGCAAACCAACGCACGCCTGGTTCTGCTGGTAGTCCTGCTGATGCTGTTGCTTGCTGGAGGATTGCTAGGCTGGTTTGGTTGGAAATACAGGGAACGCATCGCAGACTGGATGTCTCAGGAAGATCCACGACAGCAAGCTCGTGCACGAGCCTATGCAGAAGCACAAGCTGCTGCGCAAGCGGAAGAACAACGCAAGGCTGCCGAACAACAAGCACTGGATGAGCAACACTTTCAGGAGACCCTACGGAAGACCCGAGAGTTGTTGCGGCTGGCGCAGCGCAAGGATACAGAACGCCAGCACGCTATGCGGCTGGTGGACTTTGAAGCTGAGATCAATCTGATCGAACGACAGGCACTGGAAAAACAGGCTCCCTTGCGACAACTTGTGGGCAAACTACTGTTCATTCAGCAAACCCTGCGCAGCCTGCGCTTCTACGTGCGGGCCCGCACAAGCCAGCGTGCAGAAGAGCAACAACAACGCCGGCAACAACAATCAAAGCAACAGGAACGGCAACAGCCTGGTTCTTCACGAACCTCTGCCGTCGGACAAAATTATTACGAACTCCTGGGCATTTCTCCGAAGGCAACGGCCAGTGAAATTCGGAAGGCTTATCATGAGAAGCTGAAGGAATACCATCCAGACCGACATCAAAATGCTGAGTTCGATTGGATCCGCCAGCAAGCCGAGTCCATGACTCGACTGCTTGGTGAAGCCTATGAAGTGCTGGTTCACGAAGAACAACGCAAGCGTTACGATCAGCAACAACAGGCACGCTCATGATTGAACAATTCTTCGATTGCCCCTATTGTTGGCAACGTATCTCCATCTTGCTGGATCCTTCGGAAGTAGAGTTGGACACAATCGAAGACTGTGAGGTCTGCTGTCGACCGATCCGCTTCAAAGTTCATCTCAATCTCGAGGGCCAGGTCCTCGATTTCTCTGTTCTCCCTCCGCACTGAGACAACAATGCAACGAATTTGGGCCATCGTTTACCTGCTCTTTCAGAATAACTATGTACGCATTAGTGCCGTCCTTGGTGCAGCAGCCGGCTATTGGGGATATTCATGGATCCCAGGAGGAGACCCAGTTCTGACTCCTGTAGTTGGGGCCTTTCTTGGCTGGGGAATTGGAGTCTACTGGAGTGAAATCTTTCCAGCACTGCAAGCCCCTCGCTCCCGATCTAAGCCAAGGTTTCAGGTTCATCAGGGCGGTAAGCGACGCTGAGGGGGTGTGAACGAATCAGGTCTCGGCAAGTACGTTGCGCCCACGGCTCTAGGAGCTGCCTACGCCCTGTCACGGATGGGGCTACTGCTTTTATTTTTGCCGGAACAAGCTGCTCTCTTCGATTTCAACCTGCTCTTTCTCGCAGGGGTGCTGCTCGGCTTCACCCTGCGTCCTATTGTCAAACCAATCTTCTGGACTCGTAGCGTTGGTACCGTAGTCATCCTGCTACTGTTATTAGGAATTGGACCAACTGGAAAGTTGCTGGAGGGAATGGTCCTGGGCACTCCAATGGATGAGGTGGCGCAAGGGCTCTTGTTAGGAGAATTTGGTGCTGCCCTGTTGGTAGCACTGGTCGCTCCCTGGCTGCTACCTCCCACACAACGCTTGCTCGACTGGAATCGGCTGGGTCGCAGACTGCGTCAAGGAGTCCTTGATCGGCAACGTCTGCTCGAAATGCTATGGCTGGGAGTTGTCTACGTTCTGCTCTTCCTGGGTACACAAGCACTGATTCAGGCCAACTGGGAGTTGTCTTCCTGGTGGACCCAACTGCAGAACTTCCTGCAACTTCCTCCGACCTCCATCGAAGCCAAGCTGGTCTTCCTGCTGCTGAGAGGCTGGTTGTTGCTGCTGGTGCTGCTGCCTGTCTGCCTGACCCTGACCCGTCAACCGCTGGAACTCTGGATTGTGCTCACCTCACTCCTCTTTGTTGTGGCTGAATTCACCCCCGCCTTTGTCTACTTCCAACAAGTTCCACCAACCCTTCTGTTTGACCAGGTCAGTGGCGGTTTGATTCGTCAGGCGATTTTCGCTGCACTGATTGCCTGGCGCTGGCACTTGGAACCTCTATCTGAAGAAATCCCAAAGTAAGACCTTGCAACCCAGCAACAGATCGTTATAATTCTATTTTTTTTACAATTTTGCACTGAAACAATTTTCGTTTCCTGCACATGATCACCTTTGCTCCTCCTGCAGCCCCTTCGGCTGATGGTCAGGACTCCCTGACCCGTGCTGGCTTCATTGGCCTGATTGGTCGTCCGAACGTAGGCAAGTCGACCCTGCTCAATCGCCTAATCGGACAGAAACTGGCGATCACAGCAAACAAGCCACAGACTACACGCAATAGACTACTGGGCATCCGCACCATCGGTTCCTCACAGTTGATCTTCATCGACACTCCCGGCATCCATGCCTCCAGTCACATCATGAATCAAAAGATGGTGAGTTACGCTGTTGAGACTCTGCAGGAGACCGACTTCAACCTGATGCTTGTTGAACCTCTGCGTCCCGGACAAGATGTCCCTGCAGAAGACCAACTGGTCCTACAGCACCTGCAAGGCCGAGCTAGCAACACGATCCTGGCGATCAACAAGGTTGATGGCCTTCCCTATGAGGCGATTCTGCAAAGCTTGGAACGCTATCGTCAACTCGCAGAATTCGCAGAATTGATTCCGATCTCTGCGCTCAAGTCGCACAACTTGGAACGTCTCTGGGAATTGCTGCTGAAGTGCCTGCCAGAAAATCCATTTTTCTTTGCGGAAGACCAACTGACGGACGCCTCGGAGCGGTTCCTCTGCGGAGAATTGGTGCGCGAACAGCTCTTCCGCCACCTGCAACAGGAACTTCCCTACTCTGTGGCCGTTCAGGTGGAATCTTTCGAAGAGACTCCCAAGCGACTGCACATTGTCGCCAACATCATCGTTGAGCGTGAATCGCAAAAAGGGATCATCATCGGTCACAAGGGCCAACAACTAAAAAAAATTGGGACTGCTGCCCGACAACGTATTGAGACTCTACTGGGACAGTCAGTTTATTTGTCGCTACAAGTCCGAGTACTCAAGCAGTGGAGTCGCCATGAACACTATCTGCAGGCTTTCGGGATGAAATAAGCCCGAAACTGCCTTGAAATCTGCCGTTCCTTTCAACTGAGCAACGATGAAGGCTTACCTAATCATCACTACCCTTGCCGCCGTTGCAATCGTGGTTGCTACCCAACATTCCATGGAATTGACTCTCGCAGCCGCTGCTCTCTGGATCCTGCTCATGCTGCTGCTCTGGATCCTGCGACGAAACATGGAAGTTGTCTCCACTAGTTTTTCACAAACGGTCTCCTTTGCGGATGAATCACCCAGAGTGGCCCCGAAATCAGCTTCTTCTGGAAGTGCCGAAACCTTTACAAGCTTGGACAGCTCTGTCTTTGCACGCTTTCGTGAGAATCTGGAACAAAACGAACGCAAACAAGGAAACTTTGTTCCTGTACCAGAAGACGAACCCATAAAAGTCGTTAATCTGAAGCACCAACCTGTGCAAACTGAGCCGGAGCCTGTGGACGCAGATGGCTTTGAACAGGCACTGGCGACAGCAGAGCAACAGCCTCCGCCTCCCAAGGATCGAGTCACTATCCGACGTCGCAACAATACTGCGATAGAACGACCACGAGCCCAAACCCTACGACGTCACTCAGATATTGGTTCGCTTTACAGCCTCTCTAAACAACGTCTCTCCCGGCAGCCAGAGATTCCCGACAGCACCGAAGATCTTTTTTCAGATGCCTACATTCCTTTGCCACATCAGCTACAAGCTCCAACTCCTGCCAGGGAAGATCTCTATGATGAAGGCCTTGGGAAGACTCTAGGGCACTCGGCTTCACCAGATGAAACTCGTGACGAGGCCGAAGCTCTGCTGCAGATGGCTCGCTCTTTCGCTCGTGCCCGTAACTGGCAGGAAGCCAAGGTTAGCCTGGATAATCATCTTCAGCTGCTTCAGGAGTTGAAAAGAACGCCGCAGGCCGAGGATCTACAGCTATACGTGAAGGCCTTGATTGAACTTGGAGAGATTCAGCAGGCTGCCCACCATCTCGATGGGGTACGTCGGCAAAAGGATGGCTTGGAGGGAGAAGATCTTGCCCGCATGGTTCGTGATGTTGTTGAAGGACTAGAGAAAGAACAGGCTTGGGAAACTATGATCCCCCTGCTGCAGGATCTGCTGAACTACGCTCGACAGCAACTGGATCGCAATGAGATGGATCGGCTCTATGACAAGTTGGAACAGGCACTGGAGACAACCAAGGAAGAAGATCGGCTGGTGCGGACCTGCCACAGCCATCTTGAAATCAAGCGAGCAATTGGAGATGTAGAAGGAGAGGAGCGATTACTGAGCAAGTTGGGTCGCCTCCATCACCGACGAGGCGATAAGGAGATGGCGAACCAACTTTACCAGGACACTCTGCGGCTGCGGAACAGCATGGAACGCGCCGCTTACTGAGCCTTTTGGGTCAGTAGGTACAACCAGATGGGGTCATACCACGGAGGGCCTGACCGTGATTGATGGCTTCAAATTGCAGTTCTGCCAACAATCGACATCCCCGAGTTCGACGCTCCCGAGCTACATAATATTCGTTGATGCGTGGCGACGTATCTGACTCCAACTGGGAAAAAGCATCAATCGCATTAACAGTGTGATCTTCTGCCAGCAGCAGGTATTGGGGTTGACGCTCCCGGCGCCAACTGTTGAAATAATTCAGGCTCCAACCCAAGTGACGATCTCCATCCTGGAGACGGGTGCTGAAAGAAGCGATGGGGAAGCGATCATAGCTGCTGCAGCTGACAGCAAATCCGAGCAACAATAGTCCGGCAGCGATCTTTCGACAAAGGCGGTACATAAATTTCTCTTCCTTGTAGGGATGATCAGTTTCTTCTGCTATCGGCAGTTGCCCCAAAAACTTTAGCTGGAATTGATGTGGAATTGCCGCTGGTTGTTGAAAATCGCCTACACGATCTCGCCGAATGGCTCATCGCTTGGACAACCCCATCCGAGCCGACTCCAGAGCAGTGGAACGCCTGCTGCGTCTTCGCCCACCGAGGTCTGCACGATGATCCCCGTATCCCTGAAAACACAATGGCCTCGCTGGCAGCAGTCTTGCGCTTCGAGGACATTCACGGGGTAGAATTCGATATTCGCTGGACCAAAGACCTGGTACCGATGGTCTTTCACGACCCAGATCTTCAACGGGTTTTTGGTAACTCTGAGCGACTGGCAGACCTGACTTCAACAGAACTGCGCCAGCGCTTTCCGTTGATACCAACCCTCTCCGAAGTTGTGCAGCACTTGGGAGAGCGTAAGCATCTGATGATTGAAATCAAGGAAGAACACTATCCGGAACCGGAGCATCAACTTGAGATCTTACAAGAGACTCTGGCAGGCCTCGTGCCAGGAGAGCACTTCCATTTCCTGCTACTGGATCCAGCAACCTATGAAAAATTGTCTGCGTTCCCCAAAGCTTCAGTACTACTAGTTGGTGGCTTCAATGTGGCAGAAATCAGTGAGGCGGTGAGCAGTCAGAATTTTGGTGGAATTGGTGGACAGTATCTGTTGATGCCCGACACCGAAGTGCAGCGTCACCTGGAGCAGGGAAAGATCGTTGGCACTGGCTATCCTCGAAGCTGGCCAGCTTTCTGTCGTGAACTCTCTCGAGGCGTGAACTATCTGTTTTCCAATCAGGCCCAAGCCCTGGCCAAGATCCTGGCCCAGGAACGCCTGCGTCTTTCCCTTGATCCCCATTGAGTAAGAGACCATGGCCCGACAGGATGACGAACTGGATTTGGAAAAACTTCGCCGTGAAGTCGATACCCTGACCCAGCAGGTTGGTGGCAAGCCTGCGCCGGGAACGACCACCCGACTTCCCGCTCAGGAGAAGCCTAAGAAAAAGAAGAAGGGCAACCCCATCATGTACGGTCTGATCGGTGTTGCCGCCATCCTAGTTGGTGGCAAACTGATCTTCTCGTTAATGAACTTCCTGGTGCTCGCTGTGATCGCAGGCATTGGCGCCTGGTGGTATTTCTTCAAATTCCGCAAGGATGAGGACTGACAAACATGCCGCGCTTCAATCCCCGCTTGGTGATGTTCAGTTCGATGGGCCTGGAGTTGGGTCTCTCTGTGATTGTTGGACTCCTGCTTGGCAGCTCTCTGGATCGTTTCTTCGGCACTGGACCCTGGATGCTGATTATTTTCACGGCCAGTGGCATCGCTGCTGGTTACCGCAGTGTCTATCGCCTGCTCAAGCGCTTGCAGCAAGAAGACGCCGCGACTCCCTTGACTCATGACTTTGACTCCAAGACCTGAATGTCCAATTCACCTTTCCCCGAAATCTCTGACGAGGCCCTACAGGTTGGCTTCCGCAAAGCCACAGAATTCCGAAATTTGCTGATCCTGGCATCCGTCGTCCTGGCAATTGTCTCGCTCTTGTTCGGCCTTGACTTTCTCTTGGGATCCTTGCTAGGTTCAGCAATTGTTGGTTTGAACTTCCACTGGACTGTGCGCTTCGTCCTAAATATGTTGGAGGAGCGAAAACTACGGCCACTATATTTGCTGATCTATGGTGCGAAGTTCATCGTCTCGATGATGGTTCTCTACGTGGCGATCGTCCAATTGGACATCAATGCAGTTGGGATAATGCTAGGTCTCTCCAACATTTTGTTGGCCGCCACCGCTTACGCACTCATCCAGCGACCAAGATCCTCTGACTCTTCCGACGTCCTTTCCTAGGGATACTGATGTTTCGACGACTGAACCTAGCGGGATTGTTCCTGCTGACCCTAACATCCTCGGCTTTTGCTGCAGAGGGTGGTTTCACTTGGGCCAACTTCCTATTCGGAGGATTGGCAGAACCATTGGCTTCAATCGGGATTGACCCACGCCCGATCCTCGACATGATTATCGTTGCCGCGGCACTGATCGGTCTGGCTTGGTGGCTTGGCAAACCTTTCCGCGAAACCCAGATGCTGGAACCCTCCGGGAGACTAGACAAAGATCATTTTGCTGTCACCGTTGTCGAGGGTATCCTCAATTTTCTCTCGGGCATTATTCAGCACGGTATCGGACCACGACCCCTGCTTCCCTTGCTCGGAACCTACGGGCTCTTCATCCTGTTCCTGAACCTCGCCGGACTGGTCCCTGGATTCAATCCACCAACCGACCAGTTCAACATCACCTTTGCCTTTGCGATCGTCGTCTTCCTGCTGACTCACACTCTTGGAATCCGTCAGCACGGCACCAGCTACATTAAGCAGTTCATTGGCCCTATGCCCTTGATGGCTCCCTTGATGTTCCCAGTTGAATTAATCAGCCACCTCGTGCGGCCGATGTCCCTCTCCATCCGCCTCTTGGGGAATATGACCGGTGACCACAAAGTGGTCTTGATCTTCTCCTCAATTCTGGCGCTTGGGTTGCCCGTTCCCTTCATGGGATTGGGTATTCTCATTAGTGTTTTGCAGGCCTTTGTCTTCGTATTGCTGTCTGCAATTTATTTTGAAGTTGCCATGAGTGAAGCTCACTGATCGGCTCTTCGTTCTGTTCCGTACACGCTCTTACTGTTCTAAACCAAAAGGAAGTTCCATGAACAAAAGACTCATGCTGATCCTGTTTCTGATGCTGCTGGCAGCCCCACTGTACGCCCAAGAATATGGTGAACTGGCCACCTTCGGCTTTGCCATGGGTGCTGGTGTGGCGATCTCCTTCGCTGCTCTCGGTGGTGGAATCGGTCAAGGCATTTGTATGCGCGGCGCCCTCGAAGGGATCGCCCGCAACCCGAATGCCTCTGGCAAGATCTTCACTCCGATGATTATCGGTTTGGCGTTGATCGAATCCCTCGTGATTTATGCGCTCGTGATTGCCTTCATTCTGCAAGGTAAGGTCTAAATTGTCACTGAGCAGGTTTCGCAGGAAGCCTGCTCAGTTTCTGCTCCCCGTATTCCACCCTCGCTGACACAACCTCCTCACAAACACTGACCCATGCCTGATATTGCCTGGGGTTCCTACACGATGCTGGCGACTGGTTCCCTGATTGGACTCTTTGCGGCCTATCGAATTTTGTTGCAAGGCTTCAGCCTGCTCTTCTGGGTACTGCTGCTGACCGGTGGCGCAATCACCTTCGGACTCGGTGCTCAGTCACTGGGCGAGGATAATTTCCTGAGTGAGTACTTACCGCTTGAAACTCTCGAGAACCTGGAGGGCCAAGACTTCACAGAGCAGCTCCAACGACTGCCTCAAGAAGCCCGCGGCCAGATCCGAGCTCTCTGCGAACAGCTCTGAGCCCATTCACTGGTGTAGCCGCTTAGCTCCAACTCCTAGTGGCTACTTGCACCTCGGCAACGCCTGCAACTTCCTGCTGACCTGGCTCTGGATTCGTTATCTGGGTGGAGAACTGTGGCTGCGAATCGATGACCTGGATCAAGCTCGGGTACGTCCTGAATACATCGAAGACATCTTCCAGCAACTGGACTGGCTTGGACTGGATACTGACCAGGGTCCTCGCAGTGTCGCTGCACTCCAACAAAGCTGGTCCCAGCAGCTGCGTACAGAGCGCTACCTATCAGGTTTAACACAACTTAACGATGCTGGAGCACTCTATCGCTGCACCTGTAGTCGTCGCCAGTGGAAGGTCCTTGTTGGCGAGGAAGGTTGCTATCCAGGAACCTGCCGCCAGCAGCAACACTCTGCCGAACAACCCGGCAGTTGGAGGATTCGGCTACCAGCAGCAGCCATGGTACGTTGGCAGAATTGGCCGAGCGGCCAGGAAGAACTGGATCTCGCTGACGAGATGGGCGATTTTGTGATCCAACGTCGTGACGGACAAGTCGCCTACCAGCTGGTGTCATGCTTGGATGACCTCGACTGGCAGATGAACCTGCTGATTCGAGGTGTAGACCTGCGGCCCTCCA